>NZ_JBBBNV010000119.1:0-526 GCF_037137075.1 Paenibacillus sp. y28 | reverse complement strand
TGCCGAACGGCTACAAGCTGGGTTCGTCAGGCGGAGCCAATGTCGTTGGCAATGGAGGCCAGCTTTATGTTCCGATTTCGAACAGCTCCGGCGGTGTGGGCTATCTTGTTATCGAAGGCAATGAGCCGATGCAGATGCCAAGCCGGCGGGAGACGAACCCGCTTGGACAGCTCATTAATCCGGATCAGCCAGATACCGCGGATGTGACGCTCAACTTTAAGCTGCGGTTTAATTACCTGGGCGAAGAAGGAAATAAAGATAACCTTCCTGCAGGCTTCAGCTTCCGTGTGCAGGATTACCGGAACATGTACCGGCTGGAAGTAACGCCGACTCGTGTGTTCTTGTATAAAATCGTGGACGGGGTAAAAACCAAACTGTCGGAATCCGGATACGTCATGACCGAGGGCAGCTACGTGCCGGTGACGATTAAAGCAACGGGCTCGGCCATCAAGGTAAAAATGAACGGCTTTGTCGTTTCCGATGTTACGGACAGCACATTTACAACAGGAAAATTCGGGCCATTCTC
>NZ_JBBBNV010000118.1:0-556 GCF_037137075.1 Paenibacillus sp. y28 | reverse complement strand
GTCATCCTATATTCTCCTTTTCAGGGGTTCTACTACAAGGATTGACGGTCTATGGACATGCTAAACTGGGAAGAACCTTATTTTTTTAGTAAAACTTGCCGTTACAGACTGCACGGAGAACCTTACCACAAGTGAGACGAATATTCCATTCACTGGGAGTGGCGGCTCGCTTTTGGATCAATAGGCGAAGCCTTCAGATTTGTATTTTCATACAAAAAATGAGAGAATTCGGCAATATTAGATTATTTTTTAAATTTTCATCATTTATAATTAGATCGGTTTGTTAAATCATTTCTAGAGGGGGTTAGTTTCAAAGTAGAGTGGGGTTAGCCCCAGATTACAGCATTAGTTATCAATGAGCATATCGAAAGGGAACTTTTAATGAAGATCTGTAACTTTATAAAAACGATTCTGTTCGTGTTTGGCCTATTTGTATTGTTTTCCAGTCATTACACGATGGCAAGCAGCATTTCTTACTTACTGGACAGTTAAAAGTTCTCAAGCTTAAGAAGCTACAGACGTAGCGTCAAAATCAGCGTTATCCTGTTTGGAACGG
>NZ_JBBBNV010000117.1:0-629 GCF_037137075.1 Paenibacillus sp. y28 | reverse complement strand
GAGGGGCAATCGCCTCGGTTTCATCAGGTGGACGTGACCGTTCGGCCGCAGGAAATCGTTCGCAAAAAACGCGGACGCCCGAAGCAGAGCGAAGTTCCCCAAGTTGAAACGGTCTACGTGCTGCAGGCCGCGATTACGCCGGACGAAGCGCGGTTTCAGGAAGCACGTCGGCGGGCGTCCCGCTTTGTGCTGGCCACGACCTTGCCGTCCGAGTGGCGAGGCGAGCTGATGGATGGGACGGCGCTGCTCGGATTGTATAAGGGACAGATTCACACGGAAATGAATTTCTCCTTTTTGAAGGACCCGGTATACACGGATGAAATCTACCTGAAGAAACCGGAGCGCGTGAAGGTGCTGGGGTACTTGTTTTTGCTCGCGCTCACGGTCTACCGGGTGTTCCAGCGACGCATCAGGCAGCACATCACGGAGCAAAACCCGATGCACGGATCGGGCGGCCGGATCCTGCGCAAGCCCACAGCCGCCGCCATCTTCCAAATCTTCAAGTACCGGAAGGTGGTCGTGTTTCGCCTGCCGGACGGGACACGAACGAGACAATTCGCCCGCCCCTTGAGTAAAGAGGAGAAGCGCGTGTTGGCCAGTCTCGGTTTGGATGAATCGGTTTACCTCGG
>NZ_JBBBNV010000116.1:0-677 GCF_037137075.1 Paenibacillus sp. y28 | reverse complement strand
GCCACGGGCGCAAGAGGTGCAACGGGAGCGACAGGTCCTATAGGTCCAGAAGGAGAAGAAGGGGATACTGGTCCTACAGGTGCTACAGGAGCGAGAGGGGCAACAGGAGCAACCGGAGCCACGGGCGCAGTAGGCTCGACCGGAGCAACTGGAGCTACGGGTGCGGTAGGCTCGACGGGAGCAACCGGAGCTACGGGCGCGGTAGGCTCGACCGGAGCGACCGGAGCCACAGGTGCGGTAGGCTCGACGGGAGCAACCGGAGCCACGGGCGCGGTAGGTACGACCGGTGCAACTGGAGCTACGGGCGCGGTAGGCTCGACGGGAGCAACCGGAGCCACGGGAGCAGTAGGCTCGACGGGAGCGACCGGAGCCACGGGAGCAGACGGCTCGACAGGAGCAACCGGAGCCACGGGAGCAGTAGGCTCGACCGGAGCAACTGGAGCCACGGGAGCAGACGGCTCGACGGGGGCAACCGGAGCCACGGGCGCGGTAGGCTCGACAGGAGCCACCGGAGCCACGGGCGCGGTAGGTTCGACGGGAGCGACCGGAGCCACAGGTGCAACGGGAGCAGTAGGCTCGACCGGAGCCACCGGAGCCACAGGTGCGGTAGGCTCGACCGGTGCAACCGGAGCTACGGGAGCAGATGGCTCGACAGGAGCAACTGGAGCCACGGGTGC
>NZ_JBBBNV010000115.1:0-722 GCF_037137075.1 Paenibacillus sp. y28 | reverse complement strand
GGTGCGGTAGGCTCGACCGGTGCAACCGGAGCTACGGGAGCAGATGGCTCGACAGGAGCAACTGGAGCCACGGGTGCGGCAGGTTCGACGGGAGCGACAGGAGCCACGGGAGCAGATGGCTCGACGGGAGCAACCGGAGCAACTGGAGCTACGGGTGCCATAGGCTCGACCGGAGCAACTGGAGCAACTGGAGCTGAAGGTTCGACTGGGGCAACCGGAGCCACTGGAGCTGAAGGTTCGACGGGAGCGACTGGAGCCACGGGTGCCATAGGCTCGACCGGAGCCACTGGAGCCACGGGAGCGGTAGGCTCGACCGGAGCAACTGGAGCTACGGGAGCAGATGGCTCGACGGGAGCCACCGGAGCTACGGGCGCGGTAGGCTCGACAGGAGCGACCGGAGCCACGGGAGCAGACGGCTCGACAGGAGCGACCGGAGCCACGGGAGCGGTAGGTTCGACGGGAGCGACTGGAGCCACAGGTGCGGTAGGTTCGACGGGAGCCACCGGATCTACGGGCGCGGTAGGCTCGACCGGAGCGACCGGAGCCACGGGAGCAGATGGCTCGACGGGAGCAACCGGAGCTACGGGTGCGGTAGGTTCGACTGGGGCAACCGGAGCCACAGGTGCCATAGGCTCAACCGGAGCGACCGGAGCCACAGGTGCGGTAGGCTCGACGGGAGCGACCGGAGCCACGGGAGCGGTAGGTTCGACGGGAGCAACCGG
>NZ_JBBBNV010000114.1:0-728 GCF_037137075.1 Paenibacillus sp. y28 | reverse complement strand
GCACGCCGCCAGCGTTCGTCCTGAGCCAGGATCAAACTCTCCAATAAAGTGCCCTTCACAGGGCTTATTGTTAAGCTAGATTAGCTCATTCATTTCAAAACTTGTTTGCGAGATAACTCTCGCTCAAGCACGCTCGTTGTTCAGTTTTCAAGGAACAAGTGTTTCTGTTTTTCGTCACCGTTCAGCGGCGACTTGATTAATATAACACAGGGTCTTGTACTATTGCAAGCCTTTTTCGAAAAAAACTTTTAGAGAATCTTTCTCCATGTAGAACATGTAATTAAAAACGTATAAGAACAGCTTCAACAAGCAGTGCACTCAGCATCTGCTACACCCTTAAAGCCATCCAATAGAAGCCGCATACAAGCCAGAACCTGCAGGTCATTCATCAGGCGGCCCTGCGCCGTGTCCATCTCCATCTCCACACCTGCCTCTAGCCTGATTAAATCAAAACCAATGGCCTTATCCAAGGCAGGAAGCTCTAATCGATATGGAGGCGTTAAGAAACGCGCTATGGGCGTCGATCTGGGCAAGCCCCCAAATAATACGCCGTGAAGCATGTCGATAGCTCGAAACTCACATTCCGCACCCCTACGACTCTGAAAATGGCCAATTTTGGTGTATGCTAGAGTTATAGAATCGAGAGTCGGGTCAGGAGTGGATACAACGATGCAAATGGAAAATTTCTATGAAGTCGGTTATCTGCCGTTACTCAGCGGCATCATGAA
>NZ_JBBBNV010000113.1:0-740 GCF_037137075.1 Paenibacillus sp. y28 | reverse complement strand
TATGTTCATCAAGTGTAACATAACCCTTGGTAAGATTGCCCTATTACCGTTGGAACTTTTGCGGAATCAAGCACTAGTATTATCTTCTTCTCATCAGCCATACCCCCTCGTTCTCGGCAAATAGCTTTCCTTCATTTTCTTCTATGTAATCAAGATTTTCTGTGATTATTTCGAATAGCCTTTGCATCGTATTCCCCCTTTGACCTGGAGTATAATTAAATTTGCGACAAGCCCCGCCACAATCCCGAATCCGATTATGATCAAATGAAAGATGTGAACGAATATCAGCAAGAGCCCGATTCCATCATGCCCTTCTTCAATCGGAAAAAATTGGCTGATGACCATGGAAAAAATAACCAAAAACAAAAAATATGCCACAGGAATGAACAATACACCATACCAATGCCTGTTTCTAAAATAGCGAACAATAAGAAGCGTGTACAGGACACCCAATCCCCCGGCAATAAAGTACCACCCTATTTCATCACTGACATCTAATAAATAAAAATAAGTTGTATAAAAAATAATTTCCCCGATCACGGCATATATGGCGCCCAACACAACAACGGTCAGCAGCATTTTTTTCACTCACATTCCGCACCCCTACGACTCTGAAAATGGCCAATTTTGGTGTATGCTAGAGTTCTAGAATCGAGAGTCGGGTCAGGAGTGGATACAACGATGCAAATGGAAAATTTCTATGAAGTCGGTTATCTGCCGTTACTCAGCGGCATCATGAA
>NZ_JBBBNV010000112.1:0-753 GCF_037137075.1 Paenibacillus sp. y28 | reverse complement strand
TGTGTCGGAAATGAAGAGATATTTGCTGAAGCAAGAAGCACTGCATGCGGACGAGACGACGCTACAGGTACTGCGGGCATTGACTTCGTGATCGGCACACCAACGAACTTGCTTATGGTTACGCGCATACTTCAGCGCTTCGCCTAGGTTGTACGGAGTTTGGCATGGTCCACGAAATCATTAGAACCCTTTATGCCGTGGTCACCTTCACTTCCGGACTCTTGCCGCCTCGCGTAATCTTAATCCATCATACACTTGGCTGCTGTCTCTGCCTCATCAATGTATCGGACGGGGCGCGGTGCACAGCCAGCGGTCATCATCCTTTTTAGAGTAAATGACAGCAACTGCGTGAGCGTCAAATAGCCCCCACCTAGCGGGTACTTCGCCCCTCGTCCTGGTTGGTACTCAAAGATCCGTATGGGATATAAAGACAGTTGCTCCACACCGACTGAATTAATAAGTGTTGTTTCTTGTCTATTAAAGGTATTTTTTGGAACACATTTAATGGACCGTTTTTTCTGAGTATTATGTTCTAATCAGATTAGGGGTTCATACTTGCATTATACTAGCATTTCAAGAAATTCAAATAGTACAGTATTTTGGCTATTCGCAGTTTAGCATGGGTTAACGAGAAACTATAAAAATCGGACAAGGGAATCGAATTCAGCTCAAATCGCTAGATTGTTCTCCTCCTGATACGTACCTGAATAGACCTTCCACCATATGGATATACTGAGTGGTGGACAAGGGAAT
>NZ_JBBBNV010000111.1:0-756 GCF_037137075.1 Paenibacillus sp. y28 | reverse complement strand
GGGCGTCCCCGTCCTTGTTTCTTAGCGGCGGGGAACTCGTAAGCAGTGGCGCTAGCTTTCGCCTTGGTGACCAGATCCAGGCGAACTCCGCCTGCCGCCTGTTCTTGCTTCCATCGGGTCAACGCCGGAACGGACAGGAAGTAACGATCAAGCAGCAGCAAGGCGCTACCCAACACCTTCGAGGCGGCGAAGCCTTGACCGATCATTTGCACCACATGGGATGCCAACTCTGGCGTTTGTTCCTCGGCCGCACGCCAGTTCCAAATGGTCTTCACGCCATCCTGCAGATTCATGAACAGCGCAAACAGAACCACTTGACGGGCGTCCCGGCCAACACGCCGATGGCTCCGAACAGATGGCCAAAAATGTATTCCCCTTTGGACGAGTTTTCAGATTCTTGGTGCATCTTCTTCACGCCGGGCATGCGCCTGCCTTCCTTAGATTGCTTCATGCCATCGCCAACCAGAACGATGCGATCGTCCATGGTCATGAGCGGAGCCCACTTGCCGACCACTTGGAGCCAGGTTACGCGCAAGGATTCCAAGGACCACGCCGAAGAACGAAAGAAATGAATCAGCGACTCGTAGTAACGCGACTTCAGCGCAAGGTCACGAACAATGGAGGTGACTCCTGCATGATCAGAGCGCAGCATCAGTCCGACCACAATGGTGACGAACCAACCGAAGGTGGACTTTCGGGAGAAACAAGAACGAAATGCAAGTAGGATTGTGTTCATAAATGTGAGCATGGTTATGG
>NZ_JBBBNV010000110.1:0-817 GCF_037137075.1 Paenibacillus sp. y28 | reverse complement strand
ATCGTCGTAGCATACCGTCCGTTTTTGAAAGAATAGTTCGTCGGGTCGTAAGACGTGCCGCCGAGCTGCAGCGTCTTGGCCCTAACGTCGATTCCCGGCGAAAGCTCCACTCGATTCGCTTGATCGTCCCAGGTCACACGCTTACCGGCAGCCTCACTAACAAAACGCAGCGGCACCATCGCCACCCCGTCCACAATACGTGCAGGCATGTCCAGCGTAACGGACTCGCCATTGACCTTGGCCGATTTCGCGCCAATCTGAATTTCAATGGGCCACGGACCGTCATGGATTGTAATTTTCTTTGTCTTGGCCTCCCATGCTACCGTCATGCCGAGTGCCTCAATGAGCGGACGAAACTGCACCAAGACGTGGCCGTTATCATTGATGGGCGCAACATCAAATAATATCGCCTTACCGTTCAAGCTTACTGTCGGCGGATCAGCTGCTGCCGCGGTGCCAATCGGCAGCATGCAAATAATAAGTACCAGGAGCAGTGTTATTTTTAATTGCTTCAATGCCTCTAGCCTCCTTAGTTATGGAATCTGGCCAATGCTGAAAGCACAGCTGTCAAATCCGTTGGTGCCAGGTGTCCAAGCTTGCGGTCTACTTTGGATTGCTGGATAACAATTGTCTTCGCCACTCTGGCCACAGACGGTTCTCGAAGACCGGCCTCGGCCCACTTGAAAAGCGGAACGTCATACGGATCATTTGGTGCAGCAAAGGCAGCGACTTTGAAATCGTCCTTAACGGCCTTTCCTTCGTTGTGGAATGTGACAGTGATTGAGCCTGCCTCGCCTATTTTAAGCGGGCTTGTCAG
>NZ_JBBBNV010000109.1:0-827 GCF_037137075.1 Paenibacillus sp. y28 | reverse complement strand
AGATAGGTTCGGGGTGGAAGCGCGGTAACGTGTGGAGCTGACGAATACTAATCGGTCGAGGGCTTATCCAAGATACATCAGCTAACCAAACATGGATGGATGGAACGTTTCGTATCTAGTTTTCAGGGAGGAATCCCTTGAGCAAGAAGCTGCATGCCCTGGATAAGGCTGGAGATTTTCTTGCAGCGTTTTCGAAGAGGGGACTCTTCGAAAAAAACAGGCTTTCGAAGCAGCTTTGCTTCACAAAGCTTGCAGGTTTGGTGATGATGGCGGAAGGGAACCACGCGTACCCATCCCGAACACGATCGTTAAGCCTTCCAGCGCCGATGGTACTTGGACCGCAGGGTCCCGGGAGAGTAGGACGTTGCCAAGCCGCAGAGCGCCGTGCTGACATTTGTCAGCACGGTGTTTTTGTGTTTGAGTTTTCTATATTGAAAGATTTAAGGCAGATGGGGGAGTAAGCGTAGTATATGGATGTATGCATCGTTGTACTGGGATTGTCGCTCGAGCGTAGTTCGTTTTTTATAGGGCATACTAGTGGCGGTTGTGAGGGATTTCGTCAATTTGCTCAGGTGGATTCGTATGAAAGGAGTGGAATCCGAGCAGATGGCTTGGAACAGGTGTAGAAGCGAGGTTTACGGTATAATACAATGTACCAGCTGTTTATCTTCATTTTGATGATAATGAGGCTTAATTGTGTTTACAATATAACAATGTGCGTCCGGCGTTTAAAATGATATCTATACGGCTACACGGCGAAATCATGAAGCAAATAACAAGAATAAAACCCATAAATAGGGAATGAATAAAAAAACGAGCCAGGGTGC
>NZ_JBBBNV010000108.1:0-835 GCF_037137075.1 Paenibacillus sp. y28 | reverse complement strand
TCCGCTTTTTGGCCAATTGCCCGAACCGCAATTTTTGCCATCTGCTCCCGGGTAATCGGCGTGTTCCAGTCCCCATAATCAAAATCGCCCCAGGTTAAAATGCTGGCATTGATTGCCGTCTGCAAATAAGGCGAATACCAGCTGCCGCCGTCCGCGCCGCCTACAGACTCATTTAATGCTGTCACGGTCATCTTAATAAATTCAGCGCGCGTAACCTGCTCATCCGGACGGAAGCTTCCGTCCTCATAACCATCTACATAGCCCTTGACCACGGCCTGCTGCACGGAGGTAAAAGCCCAGTGATCCGTCATATCCTGAAAGCCTGGAGGCTTCGACGGAGTGGCCGCCGTTGCCGTGATAGCTGCTCCAGTGAGAATTGCTGCTGCAAGAGTGAGTACTTTTTTCATTGTTCGTTTCCCCTTTGTCATAGAACCCATTTTTCTCGTAGTATTACATACAGGCTACAGAACGTCCACAATTTTCCACAACCCTTTGCCAAAAGCCATTACAAAAAACGTACAAGGAATGACATTTCTCATTTTCCTGGCCTTGCCGGAGGCTGCATGGTAGCACTGGCGTGAGCCCCCCTCCGAAGGAGGCTCCAGCAGAATTACATTCCCGAATCGCTGCCTCACGCTGCGATCTCCCGTTGTCGATCCACATTCTACGCTTCTTATCCCCGGTTCGATCGCCTATACGAGCAGGCAATACCTGATCGCAGACCTCATCGAAAAACACAAAAAACCGCCTATGATCGCAGCTATTGCGAGTTCATAGGCGGTTCTTCCGCACAGATATGAGTTCAAATTACCATAATTCCGGAATTGCGTCAATA
>NZ_JBBBNV010000107.1:0-860 GCF_037137075.1 Paenibacillus sp. y28 | reverse complement strand
CAAGGTAGCCGTATCGGAAGGTGCGGCTGGATCACCTCCTTTCTATGGAGTCCATGGCATCTGCAGGATGCCGGACAATACAAGCACGCTCGTGTTCAGTTTTGAAAGAGTAAGTCTCTTTCTACGTTTGGTGATGATGGCGGAAGGGAACCACGCGTACCCATCCCGAACACGACCGTTAAGCCTTCCAGCGCCGATGGTACTTGGACCGCAGGGTCCTGGGAGAGTAGGACGTTGCCAAGCGAACATGTTCTCTGTGAAGAGAGAAATAAGAGTTTCTCTTATTTCTCTCTAGCATGAGCGCAGGTACAATTTTATACAATAAGGGCCCTTAGCTCAGCTGGTTAGAGCGCACCCCTGATAAGGGTGAGGTCGGTGGTTCGAGTCCACTAGGGCCCATATTTAACCCGCAAGCTTATGGTTCAAGACCTTCGGTGCAAACCGGAATGGTTGTTGAAGCGTATGGCTGACTGGGGATATGAGGGGCCATAGCTCAGCTGGGAGAGCGCCTGCCTTGCAAGCAGGAGGTCAGCGGTTCGATCCCGCTTGGCTCCACCAAAAACATCCTGCCGGTGTGAAGCGAAACTTTTTTTAAAAAAAGGGTTGCATGAAGCATCGCGGATGTGGTAAGATAACGTTTGTCGCTGTCGAAGGGCAGAGGCAACCAGAAGGATTGTTCCTTGAAAACTAGATAACGAAATGTAACAAACATCCAATGTTTTGTTAGCTGAAAGGTTAAGCTAATGAAGGCACACGGAGGATGCCTAGGCGCTAGGAGCCGACGAAGGACGTGGCGAACGACGAAATGCCTCGGGGAGCCGTAAGCAGGCTTTGAGCCGGGGATGTCCGAATGGGGGAAC
>NZ_JBBBNV010000106.1:0-905 GCF_037137075.1 Paenibacillus sp. y28 | reverse complement strand
AAGATTTGCAGCCGGTAATGGGTAAAATGCAGCCCGTCCGCATCGTTCTGCGTCCATGTAATCGTTGGTGTGGTGGTATAGAATAGCGTGCAAGCACCCGGGTCGCCGCAATCCGGATTCGTAATGTCTACCTCCGGCCGTTCATTTGGCGTCGGCAGCGTGCCGTCAATCGTAATGGTCTGGATGTAGAAGTCACTCCAGGCGCTGTACTCGTCCATGACCGCTTCGGCTACCGTGTAAGTGCCGGTTTCCGGCGGAATGACCAGCTTCTGCTTGACCACGGTGCCGCTTGGCGTGATGTAGTAGTATTTCCGGTCCAATACGCCCCGGTTTCCTTCATACCCGCTCATGCAGCTGCCGCCCGGATAGCACCGGTCCACATCATAGCTTGTATCGCTCCAGGCTACCGTGTTGTCTGGGTTGGCCGACAGCGTAAACTCGGCCACCGGCTTGCGGTGTACAATCAGATTACGGGAATATAAATTGGACTGCTTCCGGAACGACTCCGGCGTGACATCGTCCCATTGGGAATACGTCATCCGGTACAAGCCCACCCGTTCGAACGGAGAAACCGGCGCCGGGTACGTCTGGCCGTGGTGCGGCGACAAGCCGGAGTAGCCGTCCCCGGTATTCAGGAACAAATCTGGATTGGTATGCTCGATGGTCCACGCTGTACCTGCAGGCCAAATCGGGTCTTTTTCCGGATCTTCATAGGTTGTCTCATACTCCACCGGCGCGCCTACCAGTGCCACGTCCTTGACGGCGTAGATGGAAGATGGAGAAGCTGCCAAATACGTAATATCTTTTAGCTCTGCGTAATCCCGATCCGAGAATGGCCCGAATTTTCCTGTTGTAAATGTGCTGTCCGTAACATCGGAAACGACAAAGCCGTTCATTTTTACCTT
>NZ_JBBBNV010000105.1:0-965 GCF_037137075.1 Paenibacillus sp. y28 | reverse complement strand
ACAGGAACTACCTGCCAATCCATTGTAAAGGATTTTTTTGCGTCTGAATGAGATAAATACAGAAAATTATGAAGATTTAGGGAAAATTAATGCAACGCTAGTGTAGTGTCCTAAATAAACTTAATATAACAATCAGTAAATTCATTAGAAAGCTACTTAGCGTTGATTTATTAGATGAAGATGAGAGGGAGTTAGCACCGTTTTATGCAAGAACTATTTTTGAAGCGGCCGGAACTGCATTGCTTGCAAGACTAGATCCTTTCCGTGTTTTAATAGTTTATAAGGTCCAATCATCAGCAAACTACGATGTCACAAAAAGATCTAACGTTGCGTTGCAATGGTCAGGTGATATTTTAGCCACAACTAAGCCTAGAAATGATATTTGGAATCCCGAAGTTAAGACCAGTGAATATGACAGGGCGTTACTTAGTAATTATTTTGGAGAGTTGTTTTGGAAACCTGGATTTTTGAATGTTATAGACTTTTTACCTTCGTATACTATTTCTAAACCTAGTGACTGGAAAGATGAGTTAGAAGTAAAAGATGAAATGCAGTTCTTCGAAATGGCTAAAACAGAGGCTGGAAAGCTTTTCTCAGCATTTTCAAAAGGTGTACACTATGAATTTTTAGTTAATACTGATAGTGTTTATGATGCAACTACGGTACAGGATTTTGTTTTAAGGATGTTAAAGACAATTTCAGATTTAGGACTAGTTAGTCATTTTGGTGGATTGATGTCTTCCTCTCTGCCTAAAGAGGGGGCACTTGATTTATATTTGGAAGTTGAGGAGATGGTACGAGCATGGCGCAGGACAATGGACTCGTAAATTTAATATTGGCATCAGAGGATTTTTCAACAGAAGAATTTATCAAATATCATCATTTTATCTCACATTCCGCACCCTGAGGATAAGCCAGCGAGTGGAATGTTGCAGTGAAAAAATAAGCTCAACGAGCTGTAGCGA
>NZ_JBBBNV010000104.1:0-985 GCF_037137075.1 Paenibacillus sp. y28 | reverse complement strand
GGGCGGCTTCCTTTGCGGCTTGCGTCAGCCGATGGCATTCGGCCTCCCGTTCGCGGGTTAACGTGTTTTCCTTTTTCTTGTCCAGCGCGCTGGACTCCACCACGATCAGGCGGAGCGCATGGCCCTCATGCTCGGCCTCGGCGGCCCGCCAGCGATACGTGGCGCCTTCCTTGGACGAGACGAACGATACCGGCTCCGACCACGACGCATCCGGTGCATCGGCAGAGGCCAGCGCCGCTTTGACGATCTTCAGTTGGTTGGGTGCGCGGGTCAAGAGGTAGGCGTTCGCGCCTTTTGCGGCGTCGAGGGTCGCCTTGCTCATCGCCGCCGAATCGGCGACGTAGACAAAATCCTTCAGCTTCACCGCGGCGCACTGCGCATGGAGCTTCTCCAGCACATCCGGATTCCAGGTTTTGTCTGACGTGTTCCCGTCGTGCACATCGCCGTAAAGGGGAATCCCGTCGCTATTGCCGATCAACCCGAACTGGATTTGCTTGGCGCCTCGCCGGTCCCGGCTGTAGCCTTCGACAATCTGCAGCGCCTTGCTCGGTTTCGTGTACGCGCCGTAAACGGACATACTCGTCGTGTCGCCATGAAACACGCTTAGCGGGATGCGCTCGTGCTGGTACACGTGCAATTGGAAGGTCGAGTAGACTTGATGGATGTCCGCTTCATGCAGCCGGTCCAGGTGGCGTCCGAGTGCGTCGTCATTGAACCAGGATGCCAGCAAGCCGGGACGGAGCAGTTGATCCAAATCCTGCTCTGCGGCCCATTTATGCACATTCATCAACGCATTTCGGCCGCTCAGCATGTCGAGCACCAGCAATTGGACAGCTTCGCCTGCAGTCGTCCGGCATTGGGGGTCCACGGGCACGCATTCATCGATTTTCCGGCGCAGACCCAGATCGTTCATGATGCCGCTGAGTAACGGCAGATAACCGACTTCATAGAAATTTTCCATTTGCATCGTTGTATCCACTCCTGA
>NZ_JBBBNV010000103.1:0-1082 GCF_037137075.1 Paenibacillus sp. y28 | reverse complement strand
AAAGTAGCCCGCCCTCCTACATGGCTGTGCGGCTCCCCTATTTGAATGATGCTACCCGTCCAGTATGCTGGAGGGAGTACTTCAAGGAAATAATCAACGAATGCTTCATCTACCAAATCGTCTTCCTGTAAAAACTGATGAAGGCTACCATTTTTCCAGTCTGCGTATTTTTTCACCCTTGCATCACCTCACTTGTATTTTATGACAACCGCTTTGAGGACTGGTCGGCGCTCATACTCACTCAATCCAACCAGTCGCAGCTCATCGGATGTGGGGAGCAGCGTCAAGCCTTTGTAATTGGAATCGACATAGTAATTGGTGAATTCATCCGACTCCAACTGTAAGGACGTAGCATCCACCATGGCCATCCGCGCTCGTTTCCCCTTCTGGTATACATAGACCATCTTCCCATTGATGTAAGCCGGTGCCGCGAGCAGGGAGCCTTTAACCGGCGTGGTGATAAAATCCTTTCCCTGCTCATCATAGAGGAGCTCCCCGTTTTTTACATCAAGCTGCCGGATGGAGGCACCGTAGTAAATATTCAGCCGCTTGGTATCCGGATTGTATACGTATTGATTACCCTTTTGATTGGACAGCACCCGGTGCTTATCCTGGACGCTGAAAACCGTATCCTCATCAAAATAGAGCCCGAGTAAATCCGGACTCCCGAATAAGACGCCGGTCTTGTCCCCGTAATAGGCCACACTAAAGAGCTCATCGCGGCTGGATGTTGGGCTGATTAAAATGTGCTTGTCTGGCTTTGATGTACCGTAGTCGGAAACAGGAATGACCCGGATCCCAACATCATCCCGGAGAAATATTTGGTTACCTGCATAAGCCAGCTTATAGTACACACCCTTTTTCTTTTCAATGCTGATTGCCTGTACAGCCTGAGCCGTCCAGCGCCCGTCTGCGTATATCGAAACGAACACGCGCAGGAAGCTTGCCGACTGGTAGGTAACCTCACTCGACCAGTACAGATAGATACTGCTGTCCTTTTGGGTTATCGTCGTAGCATACCGTCCGTTTTTGAAAGAATAGTTCGTCGGGTCGTAAGACGTGCCGCCGAGCTGCAGCGTCTT
>NZ_JBBBNV010000102.1:0-1094 GCF_037137075.1 Paenibacillus sp. y28 | reverse complement strand
GTAGGCTCGACAGGAGCAACTGGAGCCACAGGTGCCACAGGCTCGACCGGAGCGACAGGAGCCACGGGCGCGGTAGGTTCGACCGGAGCAACTGGAGCAACTGGAGCTGAAGGTTCGACTGGGGCAACCGGAGCCACTGGAGCTGAAGGTTCGACGGGAGCAACCGGAGCCACGGGTGCCATAGGCTCGACCGGAGCAACTGGAGCCACGGGTGCCATAGGCTCGACCGGAGCAACTGGAGCCACGGGTGCGGTAGGCTCGACGGGAGCCACCGGAGCTACGGGTGCGGTAGGTGTGACTGGGGCAACCGGAGCCACTGGAGCTGAAGGTTCGACGGGAGCGACCGGAGCCACGGGAGCAGATGGCTCGACGGGAGCGACTGGAGCCACGGGTGCGGTAGGTTCGACCGGAGCGACCGGAGCTACGGGAGCAGATGGCTCGACGGGAGCAACCGGAGCCACAGGTGCGGTAGGTTCGACCGGAGCGACCGGAGCTACGGGAGCAGATGGCTCGACGGGAGCAACCGGAGCCACAGGTGCGGTAGGTTCGACCGGAGCGACCGGAGCTACGGGAGCAGATGGCTCGACGGGAGCAACCGGAGCCACAGGTGCGGTAGGCTCGACAGGAGCCACCGGAGCCACAGGTGCGGTAGGCTCGACGGGAGCGACCGGAGCCACGGGCGCGGTAGGTTCGACGGGAGCGACCGGAGCCACGGGTGCGGTAGGTTCGACGGGAGCCACAGGTGCGGCAGGTTCGACGGGAGCGACTGGAGCCACAGGTGCGGTAGGCTCGACTGGAGCAACTGGAGCCACAGGTGCCATAGGCTCGACGGGAGCAACCGGAGCCACGGGCGCGGTAGGTTCGACGGGAGCCACAGGTGCGACTGGCGCGGTAGGCTCGACCGGTGCAACTGGTGCTACGGGTGCGGTAGGTTCGACTGGGGTAACCGGAGCCACTGGAGCTGAAGGTTCGACGGGAGCGACAGGAGCCACGGGTGCCATAGGCTCGACAGGAGCCACCGGAGCCACAGGTGCGGTAGGCTCGACGGGAGCGACCGGAGCCACGGGAGCGGTAGGTTCGACGGGAGCAACCGG
>NZ_JBBBNV010000101.1:0-1160 GCF_037137075.1 Paenibacillus sp. y28 | reverse complement strand
AATCTTCATAATTTTCTGTATTTATCTCATTCAGACGCAAAAAAATCCTTTACAATGGATTGGCAGGTAGTTCCTGTCCATAATCCACCGAAAAGGATTAATCACATGGACAAGGATACCCTATTTTCTTCATTTAGTAAATGGATTTCACCAATTTGTGCGAAGTCGTTCACAGAACGTGTTCAAGCTGCTGAGCAAGACAAATACGTAAAGAAGCTTACAACCCTGTCGTATCTAAAGTTGTTCCTACATGCTCAGATTCAACAGCGAGATGGCTTGCGCGAAATTGCCGATGATGTGCTTTCAAAGGATTTTCAGAAAGAGCTCCAGATGAACTCCATCTCTGCTGCTCAATTAAGTCGGAAGCATAATCAGGTCAATCCCGTTTTGTTGGAACAAGTATTTATGGAATTGGTTTTACGTATTCGCCAAAGCGCAGCTCCAGGAACCGTACGAAAGGACTTCAAAATCATCGATTCAACCACGATCGGACTTTGCTTACAGAAATACAAGTGGGCCGAATTTCGAAAGACAAAAGCAGGCATTAAATTGCATTTTCGGGTGGAGTACATTGATGATGAAACGGTGGTCCCTGAAAAGGTTGCCATGACACCGGCCAAAAAGAGTGACCGGAGCCAGTTAGAGACATTAGTTGATGAAATCGGCGTGACCTATGTGTTTGATCGCGGTTACATTGATTATGCTAAGTTTGATGATTACTGTGAACGTGGTATTTTCTTTGTGACGCGGACAAAAAAGAATGCTGTTATTCGGCCCATCGAATCCTTCCATTTGTCACCAGAAAGCTCGGTACATTCCGATGGGATGGTCTATATCGGTACGCCTCAAAAACGAATGGAAAATGTGTTGCGTCTCCTTCAAACCGTAGATTCCGAAGGAAATCCTGTGACCATTTTAACGAATCGCTTCGATTTGGATGCCGAAGAAATCAGCCAGATTTACCGACAACGATGGGCAATTGAAACATTTTTTAAATGGATGAAACAGCACATTCGGATCAAAACGTTTTACGGAACAAGCGAGCAAGCCGTGATGAATCAAGTATGGACCGCATTAATCGCGTTTTGTCTGCTCGTACTTATGAAACTGGACACCGCTACACATCACAGTATTCTTCAGCTTTATCGTTGGCTTAAAAT
>NZ_JBBBNV010000100.1:0-1234 GCF_037137075.1 Paenibacillus sp. y28 | reverse complement strand
TTCATGATGCCGCTGAGTAACGGCAGATAACCGACTTCATAGAAATTTTCCATTTGCATCGTTGTATCCACTCCTGATCCGACTCTCGATTCTAGAACTCTAGCATACACCAAAATTCGCTATTTTCAGAGTCGTAGGGGTGCGGAATGTGAGTAAAAATAGACCTGATCTCTGCCTAAACGAACCGAAGACGCCGGGAAATTCCTAGGCGTCTTCGTTATTGTCCTTGTGCGGTTTTAGATGTAAAAGAATCGAATTTATCAGCCAGCTGCTTATCGGCAGTATGGAGAGCGTGGCAATAAATTTTTATTGTTGTGGTTATGCTCCCAAGTTGCACTGTTTCCGGGTTTGTTGGAAAGAACAACTACCACTTTCCGAATTTACAATAATTTCCTCAAGAGATTATTGTGTATGCTTGTTGCTATTTGGAGTTTGCGGGATACATTTGCATCTGATGAAGGTCAATGATCATATTGCCGCTTTTCAGAATATCTAATCCAATTAAGCCGTTAATGTAATTAATATCCTCATTAAACACTCCGAAATCTAATTTAACGTCATTTAGAACGATATCACCAAGCTGGATTTGATCAACTTGCTTTATAAATGAATATTCGTCTCCACCGATCCCAAAGCTTCGTACTAGCCTATCTCCGTTTTCAAACTTGATCCCGATATCTGATACGATGTCAGAGGAGATGAAAGAATGTGCAGCGCCGGTATCAATGACCAAATTATCAATTATTAGGGATCGCCCTCTGTAAGTTAGTACCATTGATGTTTGCAGTAAATTATCGACCAGATCGATCTGCATCTTACCGGCTCCTGTATAACGGATTTTTTCTTAGTTCAATAGCTATCTTTTCTTGGCCGGTGTGATAAACGATGTTGTTGTTTTTACATTTTAATAACTCCTGAGTTGCTTCGTCAGGATCATGGATTGCTCGGATCAAAGCGACCTCGTCAACATATTGAACACTATCTTGCGTATGTGAATTTAAAATTTCAAGTAGTACATACTGATCAGGGTAAATGTTCCGAACCTCTTGCCACTGCATGTATAACACCTCACAATGTTATTTCTCATTCCATTATATCACACTTCCGGTTGGGGGAGTTTATGCGCCGCGGCGAGAATATTGGCTAATCTTATGTTTAACCTGAATTTCGAAAGCTCATAAGAACGTGGTGGTAGCCGTCCAAGAGCGGTGGATTGACTGTAAATAAGTGGGGT
>NZ_JBBBNV010000099.1:0-1296 GCF_037137075.1 Paenibacillus sp. y28 | reverse complement strand
ACACGGCGAAATCATGAAGCAAATAACAAGAATAAAACCCATAAATAGGGAATGAATAAAAAAACGAGCCAGGGTGCGAAAAAAACGTTAAGCTAACAGGAGACCGGCTGAATTCAGGAGGGAATCCGATGGCAGACGAAACGCTGTATCAAGGCTCGTTTTTTCAATATTTCCAGATGGTGCAAGATCCGCGTCAGGAAGGGAAAGTGCAACATAAACTGATGGACATATTGTTTATTGGCGTATGTGCGAGTCTGTGCCATTGCGAAGACTGGGAGGCGATGGAGCTGTGGGCGACCGAAAGACAGAACTGGTTGCGCAAGTATATACGGCTGGACAACGGGATTCCAAGTGAACAAACCCTGGAACGGGTATTTGAGATGATCTCGCCGAAGCAAGTGGAGATATGCTTTATCGAATGGATGAAGGAAGTGACAGGAAAACCGGAAAAGGATATCGTCTCGATCGATGGAAAAACGATGTGTGGAACGGGAAGTGAAGCGAAAGGAAAAAAAGCGATCCATGTGGTCAGTGCATATAGTCGAAAAAATGGACTTGTGCTGGGACAACGGCAAACGGAAGAGAAAAGCAACGAAATCACAGCGGTACCGGAGCTGTTATCGTTGTTAATGATTAAAGGGTGCATCGTGACGGTAGATGCGCTCAATACGCAGAAAGAAACGGCCCGTCAGATCGTGAAGGGGAACAAAGCGGACTATGTGCTCGCGCTGAAAGGGAACCATCCCCTGTTGTACAGCGAAGTGAGGGACTACTTCGAGACGATGCGGAAAGAAGGAGAAGAGGAAGTCGGATACGATGTGTACACGACGACGGAGAAGGGGCACGGCCGAATCGAGAAACGAATCTACCGCTATACGACGGCAATCGACTGGCTGCAGCCGCGCAAGGAATGGGAGAAGCTGAGCGGAATTGGGATGGTGACGCGGGTGGTAGAAGAAGGGGGACGCATCCGGACAGAAAATGCCTATTACCTGGGGAGCATAACGGAGATCGACAAATTCGCGGAAGCGGTACGGGGACATTGGGGAGTGGAGAGCATGCACTGGAGTCTGGATGTGACGTTTGGGGAAGACGGGTATCGGACGATGGAGCGGAATCGGGCAGGAAATGTAGCCGTTTTAAAGCGAATGGCGTTGAACCTGGTAAGGCAGGACCAGGGCAGGCATAAGAAGCGGAGCTTGAACAAGCGACGTTTTATAGCGAGTATGAATACCGACTACGTGGATGAGCTGCTGCAGAGCTATGTAGCGGCCCGATCAGACGGGGAGTAAGCCC
>NZ_JBBBNV010000098.1:0-1298 GCF_037137075.1 Paenibacillus sp. y28 | reverse complement strand
GCAGTCTTGTCCACGGACAGTTCGCCGCCGCCTTTGACCGTCAGGACCCGCTCGATGACGGTTACCGACTGTGCCCGAGTCGTGACCTCATCCTGTCCAAGCTGCCCTCCCGCTGCACCCTGAATCAGACCTTTTTGCGCTGCCCGATAAAGCAGCTCTCCGCCGCTTGCTTTGTCCAGGCTTGTGTCCGCCGCTCTCGCAGATATCCAGGCCATTTGCTCCCTGGTAATGGGGCTGTTCCAGTCCCCGTAATCGAAGTCACTCCACGTCAAATATCCCGCATTGACTGCAGCATTGATAAACGGAACATACCATTCCTCACCGGATCCACTATCGGACACAGCAAGCTTATTGGCTGTCACGGTCATTTTAATAAATTCCGCGCGGCTGACCGGCCGATCCGGCGCGAACGATCCGTCCGCATAGCCGTCAACATAACCCTTGCTGACCGCCCCTTGAACGGACATATAGGCCCAGTGACTGTCCACCAAATCCGTAAAGCTTTTGTCCGCCGCTGTTACCGAATACTGAGGACTTATTCCGCTGCCGGTCAATGCTAGAATTAAAGCCAGGCTAATCCCCCATTTCTTCATCTTTCCCCACCCTTTCTATATACAAAATATAGTCTTGTCTTACAAAAATGAGTTTTTGTCTTACATAATTGTGGTATAATATGCGTATAGTAAAAAGCGCCGCAAATGCTGGAAACATCTGCAGCGCTTGTACAACAGCTGCTTTTAAGGGCAGTTGGCTTATACGGGAGATTCACAGAATAGACCGCGTACCTTACCCGAGGGGCGGTCTATTTCTTTTTGAGGTACGTCAGCAACGCCAGGATGAACATGCCGAACATGAACATCAGGGTCAACGCATCTTTAACCTCCATGGCCTCACCTCCCCTCCGGGAGATTAGCCGACCGCCCTTAAGCCATTCTATTGTACTGCGCCATTATACCACAGAATCTTCCAAGTTTCTTGAGAGATTTGCAGCCCGGAGCGCCGCATACCTGTCATTCAGACGGTTTGCAAGTGCCTGGTTGGCCACAAAGTCCAATCGGTTGCAGCAGCTGCACTTGTAAATCAAAATATGTTCATCCCCCGACTCGATGAGCTCCGTTTCCATTAGCCGGTGCACCGGATTTAGCCCATTCAGCGAGGCGGAACTACGGGACACCAGCTCCATGACTCCGTAGCAGTCTCGTAAGGAACAATGGACAAGATGCAATTTAGGTTCCATTCTCCTCCATCCCTTCTTTAGTTCTTTCAATGGTCACCGTCGCCTTCACAATAACAATTTG
>NZ_JBBBNV010000097.1:0-1334 GCF_037137075.1 Paenibacillus sp. y28 | reverse complement strand
ACCTTGCCTTTATAAGTCCATTTAAAAGGCTTGGCCATGGTGGAGTTGAAGTAGTCGATAAACGCAAACACTTGTTTTTGCAGGTTAAGCGTGCTGGTGAAACTGCTTCGCTTAAGCAAACGGCGAACAAGAATGCTGAACCAAATCTCGATCTGGTTCAGCCAGGAACAGTGCTTGGGCGTGAAGTGAAAACGAATGCGGTGGGACGAGTCAGCCAGAAAAGCTGCACGACTGGATTGTCTCGCTAACAGGCCCTTTTTCCCTTTCTCTCCCAGCGGATCGTTCAATCCGCAACGGCGTGCAACGAGGCGTACCAGGCTCTCTGACTGGTGCGTATTGAGCCCGTCGGCGATGAATACCCACTCGGCCTCCGGGTCCGTTTCAATGATCTGCTCGACATGCTGGGCAAAATCCATTTCATTGCGAGTCGGACCCATCGTAGACGACACAAGCTTTCCCGTCGCCACGTCCAGACCGGCAATGAGACTAAGCGTGCCGTGACGGACGTATTCAAACTCCCGCCGTTCCACAAGTCCCGGTTTCATCGGCAAGGTCGGATGCAGTCGCTCTAACGCCTGAATGCCCGTCATTTCATCCAGGGAGACGACGTGAACACCAAGTGAATGCAAAAGTGGAGCCATCCGATATAAGCGACTGATCGCCTGCGTTTGCTGAGCAAAGAGGACAGGATCCTGCGGCTTGGCATTCAGCCAGCCTTTACAGCGGTGCGGGCGTAAATCCGCCTCATTTTAAAAAACGACCGACCTGGGTGACCGAAATGGAGGCGACGATTCCACGCTTGATGGCCTCGTCGCGCACCTCACGTGAGGTCCAGTGACTAATGGAGCGTCCGCTGGCGGACGGGTCTTCGCAGGCAATGGCCACGATCTGAAGCACCTGCTGCTCGGTGAACGTCGGCGGCGTTCCCGGACGCGGCTGGTCGCTAAGCAACTGCACGATGGCAGCCTCCAGTTCCTCTGGATGCGCTTGTTCGATTTGACACAGTTCCAGGTATTGCTCGATCCAACGTTTGCGCCAAAGGACAACACGAGGACGGTCCATCGGCAGTAGACCGCCGATAGCTGTGTTACTTAGTCCCCCGGCTGCTTCCAGTACAAGGCGTACTCGCTTGGCTAACGATTGTGACGTGCTCCGCCGCCGTATCAGTTGTTCCAATATTTCACGTTGGGTGTCACTAACAAGCAACTCACTTGCTTTGGGTCCTCTGGCCACGATGATCATCCTTCCGCACACTTCTTCGTGCTTTCAGTGTATCACATCGCTTGGTAAGATTAACCTGTTAACGTTGAGGTATTTGAGATTTTAAGCACTAG
>NZ_JBBBNV010000096.1:0-1378 GCF_037137075.1 Paenibacillus sp. y28 | reverse complement strand
CTAGTGCTATATTCCGCAAATAGGCCAACGTTTAAACGCTCAGGGCTTTACCCTTGTATGCCCATTTGAAAGGCTTGGCCATTGTTACATTGAAATATTCGATAAACTGAAAGACTTGCTTTTGCAAGTCCAAGGTACTTTTGAAATTTCCACGCTTAAGCAAACGACGAACCAAAATGCTGAACCAGAGTTCAATCATGTTTAACCAAGAGCAGTGCTTGGGCGTGTACACGAATCGGATGCGATGAGAGGAATCGGTTAAAAAGGCAGCGCGGCTGGCAAGTCGGGCCAACACACCCGACTTGCCTTTCTGTCCCAGCGTATCGTCCAACTCGCAATGTCGCGCAACCAGTCGAACCAGACTCTCCGACTGATGGGTGTTCAGTCCATCGACGATAAACACCCATTCGGCTTGTGGGTCGCTTTGGATCAACTGCTCGATGTAGGCGGCAAAATCGGTTTCGCCACGTGTCTGCGCCATGGTGGATGAAACAATTTTACCTAACGCTACCGCTAAGCCGGAAATGAGACTGAGCGTGCCATGGCGGATGTATTCGAATTCTCGCCGTTCCACCAACCCCCGTTTCATGGGAAGTAAGGGATGAAGTCGCTCCAATGCCTGAATCCCCGTCATTTCATCAATCGACACGACATGCACGCCAAGCGTATGCAGCAGCGGAGCCAACCGATAATGCCGACTGATTTCCCGCGTTTTCTCGGCGAACTCGACAGGATCCTGCGGTTTGGCGTTCATCCAGCCTTTTGATCGGTGGGGTTGCAAATCGGCTTCATTTTAAAAAACGCCACACTTGTGTGAGCGAAATGGACGAGACAATGCCGCGTTTGATCGCTTCATCACGTACTTCGCGCGGTGTCCAATGGCTGATCGGCCGTTCGCTGAGCATCGGATCTTCACATGCAATCGCCATGATTTGCAGCACTTGTTGCTCGGTGAAAGTCGCCGGTGCTCCTGGACGAGGCTGATCCTGAAGCAGTTGTACAATGGCGTCTTCCAATTCTTCGGGATGCAGCTGCTCGATTTGGCAAAACTGAGGATAATGTGTGATCCAACGTCCGCGCCAAAGGACCACTTGCGGGCGATCGAATGACAAAAGCTCGCTTATGGCTGTGTTGTTGACGCCTTTGACCGACTCTACGACTACGCGTGCCCGTTTCGCCAATGCTTGCGGTGTGTTTCGCCGCCGAATCAATTGTTCCAGTAGTTCACGTTGTTTCTCACTTACCAGGATTTCAGCTGCTTTTGGTCCTCTTGCCACTGGGATCACCTCGATGAACTTTGCTATGTTCATCAAGTGTAACATAACCCTTGGTAAGATTGCCCTATTACCGTTGGAACTTTTGCGGAATCAAGCACTAG
>NZ_JBBBNV010000095.1:0-1426 GCF_037137075.1 Paenibacillus sp. y28 | reverse complement strand
TCCTTAACGGCCTTTCCTTCGTTGTGGAATGTGACAGTGATTGAGCCTGCCTCGCCTATTTTAAGCGGGCTTGTCAGCTCAATAGAATCCGCCACCAAGTCCGGTGTGGTGGTATCGTAGTAGACCTTGATGTATCCAGATTTATAAGCGTAAGTATAAGCATCCCAAAACGCATCCACCGGCATGTAATAGTTCCGGCCCTGGACGGGATAGGCTAGCCCATCGGTAATATCTTTATATTTGGTGTCCGATTCATTATCTAGCATTTTAGCTACTTTAATCATTCCAAAACCGGTATCTCCTGAACCTGCATCCAGGATTACCAGCTCATCTTCATAATCTTCCGCGGGAGAAGATTTATCCTTGTTGATTTTAACATTAAATACCAAGTCGGAAGCAATATGTGGTCGAGACATAGTTTTAATATGTTCCTCATCAAACCAAAAATTACTTGGCCTTTCCACTTCGTAGGCTGTTGTAGCTGCCCGTCCTGCACCATCCCGCAAATCCTCATTGACCAGTTCTGTCTTACCTGTGGCTACATTTTTCGCATAGTTGGGGATTGGTCCAGGGCATTGAGACACCCCTCCCACGATGCAGCCGCCCGTAAATTCATACTTGGCTGTCCTGTCGCCTTGAGTCCACCAGCTTCGCCCATCGAGAAGTCGCCAAATATGATGACCTGGGTCCGTCCTCTCCTTGCTGTAGACCGGCGTCAACTGGCCATCTACGGTTAATTCAAACTTCGAGCCAACAAGGGTTCCGATTTGCCCCTTGTTGGCCCCATCCAAAAACACCTCGTATCGCTTTATAGTTGAAGGATCAAGTCCGACATCTAAAGTTATTGTCTTTTGACTGTCTCTTGAATAAGCATCGAGGGTAAAATCCACTTGCTTAACAGCTTCCATGGCGCTTGTTCTTGTCACATAAACTGCAAACAAGGAAAAAATAAAAATAGCAGCCATAGTGGCTGCTATCCAAGTCTTGCTTCTTTTCATATGTTCACCTACTTTTTGCATTTTAATATGGAATAAAATTGAAGGACTCAGATTGACCCTTAACTCGATTAACTCGCGTTAAGATAATAGGAGCAGTGCCGGTCTCTTGAAGTTCTTTTTCGATGATTGATTTCTCCACAGCCATCAAATGCCACCCATCGACAGTTTTCGGTTGGTCAAGCCAGAACATTTTTATATCTTCAACCGGGCTATCTGCAGATGGTTTAACAGACTTATACTGCCAAGTGGTTCCAGCGTGCGAATGGAAATCAAAGTAAGTGCTCTGTTTTGCCTCGGGGTTTACTACAGAAATATGAAGCGCAACTAAATAATGATTATCTAGGACTGTTTTTTTGGACAGCGGCTGCACATTATCGAACCAGCTCCTGTACGCCCCATCGTTCTTGGTCAAGTCCACAACCAAAACT
>NZ_JBBBNV010000094.1:0-1450 GCF_037137075.1 Paenibacillus sp. y28 | reverse complement strand
GCAATTTAGGTTCCATTCTCCTCCATCCCTTCTTTAGTTCTTTCAATGGTCACCGTCGCCTTCACAATAACAATTTGACCAAACTCCTCAATGAAAGCGACATGATCTCCAACTTTTACACCTAACTTGTCTCGAATCACCTTGGGTATGGTGATATGGTTATTACCCGTCACTTTTGCTAACTCCATTTATATTACCATCCTTCATTCTTGGATTTTATAGATAATTCAATCTTACTATAACATCCTATATTTGGAAAGAGGGTAATGTGAATTTTATTCCCTGTGCTCTGTATCTCCAATATAGCAATGCCCGGCATATCTCCAACCTTCAGGCGTTTTTTTCAACGTATCGAAAGTAGCCCGCCCTCCTACATGGCTGTGCGGCTCCCCTATTTGAATGATGCTACCCGTCCAGTATGCTGGAGGGAGCTCATTAAGGAAATAATTAACGAATTCTTCATCTACCAAGTCATTCACTTGTAAAAAATCGTGAAGGTAACTATTTCCCCAGTCTTCGTATTTTTTCATTAGCTTCATCTCCTTAGCTATCATTTACTTGTATTTTTTATAACAACCGCTTTGAGGACTGGTCGACGCTCATACTCACTTAATCCAACCAGACGCAACTCGTCAGATGTAGGGAGAAGCGTCAAGCCTTTGTAATTGGAATCGACATAGTAGTTGGTGAACTCATCCGATTCCAATTGCAAGGAAGTGGCGTCCACCACAGCCACTCGCGCCCTTTTGCCCGTTTGATATACATAAATCATTTTCCCACTGTGATATGCAGGTGCAGATAATAAGGAGCCCTTGACCGGCTTTATGATAAAATCTTTCCCCTGCTCATCATAAATCAGCTCTCCGTTCTTGACATCGAGCTGCCGAATGGCTGACCCATTGTAGATATTCAGCCGCTTTGTATCCGGATTATAGACGTACTGGTTTCCTTTTTGCCCCGACAACACCCGGTGCCGATCTTGTACACCAATAACGGTATCTTCATCAAAATACATCCCCAGCAAATCCGGAGTCCCAAACAGAACCCCAGCCTTGGCCCCATAATAGGCCACACTAAAAAGCTCATTACTGCTGGAAGTCGGGCTGATTAAAATGTGCTTGTCTGGCCTTGAGTTGCCGTAGTCGGATACAGGAATGACCCGAATCCCAACATCATCCCGGAGAAATATTTGGTTACCTGCGTAAGCCAGCTTATAGTACACACCCTTTTTCTTCTCGATGTTGATTGCCTGTACAGCCTGAGCTGTCCAGCGCCCGTCTGCGTATACCGAAACAAAT
Organism: Paenibacillus sp. y28; assembly: GCF_037137075.1. NCBI lineage: Bacteria > Bacillati > Bacillota > Bacilli > Caryophanales > Paenibacillaceae > Paenibacillus > Paenibacillus sp. y28. Next base: position 152 of record NZ_JBBBNV010000094.1, on the reverse strand, counting down.
ACCCGCAAGAAGCTTGCAGATTGGTAGGTAACCTCATTCGACCAATACAGATAAATGCTGCCGTCCTTTTGGGTCATCGTCGTAGCATACCGTCCGTTTTTGAAAGAATAGTTCGTCGGGTCGTAAGACGTGCCGCCGAGCTGCAGCGTCTT
>NZ_JBBBNV010000093.1:0-1484 GCF_037137075.1 Paenibacillus sp. y28 | reverse complement strand
CTAGATTGTTCTCCTCCTGATACGTACCTGAATAGACCTTCCACCATATGGATATACTGAGTGGTGGACAAGGGAATCGGGTTCAGTGAGATGAGCGGGTTGTGGCTCCATACTGATCACGATTCTTTTTTCTGTGAAAGAGCTGCTTTCATACCGGGGATGCGACGATATGTCATGAATGTTTTTGTTTAGATCTCGACGGTCTTTAGCTTCAATCCACCTGCGATCAAGTAAATCATCGTGCTTAGATTTTTAACCGAACGGTAGCCGCGGGCTCGTCGTTTGGCACTTTGTACCAATCCATTAATGGCCTCCATGATCCCATTTGTGACCCGGGACGTGAACCAGCGTAAGATGCCTGCTTCATGCGCTCGAATGGTTTTGGCTGCTTTGACCATATCGGAAATCTGGCTATGTGTCGCCCAGTAATACCAGTCGTCCAAAAAGCTCTTGGCTTGCTCAGGTGTTTCTTGCTCCCATAGCTTAGAGAAGGCCAGCTTCAAGTGATACGCTTTCGCTGTCTTCAAATCCTGATCCTTCAGTCGCAACAGGGATTCCTTTTGGTTGGGAGTGAGGTTTTCTTCCCGCTTGAGCCATGCATAGCGGCTGCCTTTTAAATCCGCTACCGTCCGCTGTTCTTTGCGTCTGGTCTCATCGACCGCTGTATGAATGACTTTCATGACATGGAATTTGTCATAGGTGATTTCCACGTTCGGGAAGTACCGTTTGGCCCCCGCGATGAAGCTGGGCGACATATCCATGCACAACTCCTCGATGTCATCGGGATGGCCGCATTTTTGTAACAGGTGTCCCTTAAAGTCAAACAAGGTCCGTTGATCTTTTCCTTCCGCCACATGAAGGACTTTACGGGTATCCAGGTCCATCACCAACGATACGTATTCATGCCCCTTTGCCCGAGAGGTTTCATCGATGGCGATCCGTTTGACCTCCTCCCAGGTCTGACCCTGGCGGGCCTCCTCCACATAATGATGGAGAATCGGCCATAAAGTGGTGTCATGCTCACCAAGCAATCGGGACACTTCATTCATCGGCATCGCTTTGGCAAGCAAGACCATAAATGCTTCAAAATAAAGTGAGAAGCCGGAACGCTCGCGAGCCCAGGCAAGAGCCGCAGTCTTCGGGGTGCGGCATTGCTCGCATTCCACACGCGGCGGCTTCCCAAGGATCACAGCTCGGTATTGAAAGAAGTTCATATGCCGCCATTCCCGTTCCTTGCCGTGGTCGTAAATCCGGCAGCTTGGTTTGCCACATGTCCCGCAGGTATGCAAGCTTCCCTTCACCGTTCGAATGCGGATGCTCAGTTCTTTTTGCTCTGGCTTAAACGCTACCTCATATACTTCCCAGCCTGTACCCAAGTTTAGGGCCCTATTGAATATCTCGTTTTCCGTCATCCTATATTCTCCTTTTCAGGGGTTCTACTACAAGGATTGACGGTCTATGGACATGCTAAACTGGGAAGAACC
>NZ_JBBBNV010000092.1:0-1520 GCF_037137075.1 Paenibacillus sp. y28 | reverse complement strand
CCCGCAGTACCTGTAGCGTCGTCTCGTCCGCATGCAGTGCTTCTTGCTTCAGCAAATATCTCTTCATTTCCGACACAACCGGCATCAGCCACTGCTCCGCGCCGTAGATCATCCAGTTTGCCATGGTTTGGCGCGACAACGTATAGCCCAGACGGGCAAACTGCTGCTCCTGCCGATGCAGGGGCAGACTGTCCACGTACTTCTGGCACATCACATGTGCCATCGCCGAAGGAGAAGCCAGACTGCCCGGATACACGGGCTTCGGCATCGGAGCGGTCACGATCGGCGTCTTGATCTCATGGCGTTCGCAATGGCGGCAGGCGTACACCTGCCGCACATGACGAACGACCTTTACTTGCGGAGGCACGATGGCGATTTCGCTGCGTGTCTCGGTACTCATCTCGTGCAGCGAACCGCCACAGCAGGCGCAGCTTTGCTCGCCTTCCGCAAGTTGGTACGTCACCGTTTCGACCGGCAGCCTGGACAGAGCCTCTTCGCGCTTGCCGGTCGTTTTCCGGCGCGCATAGGTGACCTTTTCCATTTCAGGCTCTTGTCCTGCAGGCGTGGCCAGTATTTCCGCTTCATTAAACAGGTTCAGTTCCACCTGATCCGGGTCTGTTTTTTCGCTGGAAGCGCCGAAGCGCTTCTGCTGTGCCAGACGAAACTGTTCCTCGTACCATTTGAGTTTGGCCGACAGCTCAGCCAGTTCGCGAGCTTGTTTCGTATTTTCTTGCTCCAGCTCGGCGTTATGCTGCCGGAGTTGTTCCAGGGTAAGGGATTCCGATTCGTTTTTCATCTTAGGAAGATTCGACAAACATAGCCCCATGTCCTGCTGGATGAAGATTAAATCGCCACTTCTGGCGAGATGCGGGGGTGAGCCTGTCGCTGGGCAAGCGACAAGCCATCGAGCAGCCAGCGCAGCTCACGCGGGGTTAGACACAGCGGCGTAATGCCGCCGTCGGGCCATTGAAACGAACCGCGTTCCAGTCTGCGGTAATACAGCCAGAAGCCGTTTGTGTCCCAATGAAGGATTTTGAGCTTGTCCCGTCTGTAATTGCAGAACACGAACAGCGCCGAGGAAAACGGATCGAGCGCAAATTGTTCCTGCACGATCGCCGCCAGTCCATCGATCGATTTGCGCATGTCCGTTGCGCCGCAGGCCAGATACACGGGGAAGGTGGAGGTGAAGCTTAACATAATGACGTCAGGGCCGCAACCACGTCGCGAAGCAGTTTTGGTTCAAACCCGGGCTGAATCTCGATCCGGGCAACGCCGACCTGTACGTGAAGGTATTCGGTCATTCTGGGGGGACTGGCAACAGCAACAGGACGGAAGGTTGGGGTGGAAACGGCCCGTGTTTGTCTTTGCGCTTTGTACAGCCAGTATTTTAATTGGTGAACGGTCAGGTTTTGCTCCGCGCACCAGGCTTTCATTGTTTGGCCGCTGGCCTGGTAGGCCGCGATCCGCTCGCTCCATATGGCTTGCAGATTCATTTCCAATTTAGAATCCATCCTCTCGTT
>NZ_JBBBNV010000091.1:0-1526 GCF_037137075.1 Paenibacillus sp. y28 | reverse complement strand
CTAGGATACCATACAATCGCCTGGCTGGGTTATTTTTTTATGCAACTATTTTTCGACAAGAACTTTTCACTGTCCAGTATATACACCTAAATCTTTAGTAGAAGCCCATTAATGGTTACACTCTTAGTGAAAAGTACAATGTTCGATTGATACATGGATACAAGTAACACTCTGCTTTGATCACATAATTCTCAAAAGTGAGACGAAATCTCCATACTGTCGCGGCGCGGCGCGCCTGTGAAATGTTACGCTGAACCTTACCACAAATAGTGGTAAAGCGGAGAGTGGAATGGTGCGTGGAATCGAAGTTTATTGACGAGTTGATAACCGTTTAATAGCTAAAATTAATAGCTTCAAGGGCATAAGATTATTTAGGTTACTGAGGAGGTCTATTAATGGTATCACCTACATTTAAAAATGTTATATATGAGCTTGACCGCCGCCAGTACAAAAAGGCATTATCTCTTTTTAAGAAGGTTGTTGGTATTAAAAATAGTCATACTACTTTGAGCCGTATTGAAATGTTAGATGAAATTAAACGGACACGTATCCTTATTAACTTATCTAAAGATAAGGATAGAGACAGGTGTTTTTGTTCAAAAGCAATAAATTATTTAAAACAATGTAGCTTCAATCATAATTATTTTGATCAGTGTGAAACCATTAATAAGTATCTTAAAATTTATAATAAAAAGTTACAAGAAACTATTTTATATCTAAATAAATTTATTTATCCAGTAGCATTGTTACGACTATCTTCAAGTTTCGAGAACCTCAATCAAATCTTACTAATGCAAGATGGAGATGATATAAGTGAAGAAATGAAAAACTTATTTCCACCTATATCATATGAAAATAACATTGAAATTTTAAATTTATTACTTAAAGAGTGTATTGAGAACAACAAAAAAAATAAGTTCGGTAAGGAGTTTTCACGTGAAGATGTTTTTGAAGCACCACCATTATCAATAGATAGAGATGTTTTAGAAGATGTTAATAAACTAGCTTTTTTAAAGTGGTTAATAGAAGAAATCACGATTCATGATATGGAAATAAGGAAGCATAAAGATCATGTAGAATTTGTGTATCTAAAAGCTGATAAATATATTCAATACAAGCTTCCCTTCATAAGAGAGGGGGTACTGAATAAACATATTGATGCCGAGTTTTTTTATGATCGAATTAATCAACAGATAGATACGGAATACGATATTTCAGAATTAACTGTTTTATCTAATAATAATAGGAACTTCACTTTTGAGATGACAAACAGCATTTTAGGCAAAGTACTTTTTAAATCAGCAGAAATAGGTGAAAGAGAAGAAAAGAAAATATCGAACATTAATATGATTCCTGATTTATCCCATTTAAAACATAATGATATCGATATTAAGCATGTATTTATGTTCTACTTCTGTTTGCGGGGGTTAGCTGAGGTGTACTTTAATGGTGAGCGTCAAATAGCCCCCACCTAGCAGTCAGATGGGAGCAAGTGTATGATGGATTAAGATTACGCGAGGCGGCAA
>NZ_JBBBNV010000090.1:0-1540 GCF_037137075.1 Paenibacillus sp. y28 | reverse complement strand
GAATTCGATTGTTGATAGGTTTAGTATGTCCCATCTCCATCGTTTTCAAAGGTTCCAGCTTTTATTTTACACTCCCCCGAAGCACACGCTATTTTTGTTTCTCCGCAAATTTTTGGACGACGCTCTTCTTCAATTCTTGAAAACGTGGTTCATGGGACTCAACCGCCTGTTCCTTCTTGTCCTGTCCATCTATATTTATTTTACCTTGGTGAACGGCCTGAATCCAATATCCCTGTCTCTCCTCAGACCATGTCAGAAACAGAAGATATTTTGATTTCGCCTGTAGACCTGTATAATTCTCTACCAAATATCTCGTTTTTCCCGGTAAGACCCCGTTTTCCATCGTAAAAAAACGTTCAATCACAGGAAGCCTATCTTCGGTTTTTATCTTGTGATAGTCATCCTTGTGTACTTTATTGATAATTACTTCGGTAAGGGCATATCCCTCAAGATACTCACTATTTTCGTTTTTAAACTCCTTTGTGTTAGGAGTTGCCGTTACCTCTACAATAAGTGGCACATCCTGCGCCAGTTCTTCTACACTATTATAAACTTTGTAATCAGCATGGGATGCCTCTACCTCTTTTACATAGTAATGATCGGCAACTAAATAAACAGCCACCAATGTCAAAGTGATTAAAGTGATTACAAATAAACTTTTCTGTTTCATCTTATTGGCTCCCCTCTTACCATTTTTGACATAGATGATCCGTATCAGTACTTGTTGGCGCAGTTAAATTAATAGCCCCAGCTTTCATCCAATGATCACCCGAATGGGCTGGCGAATTGTTAAAATGGTCTAAGCTTAGCGCATGTCCCGTTTCATGTCCAGTTGTTTTCACTTTTTGCGCATAACCCAATGGATTGATATTTTTATTTTCCAATTCTATCCTAGCTACATCAAAGTTTGTACCACTCCGAACGCTCGCAACAGTTACAATGGATAAAGATCCATTAGTATTCCTTTTGTAGTAATCTGCATAACCGTATTCCCCAGGTCCATACTTTCCATCTACAACATAGTATTTAATTTGGGCTTTTGATGCATCTGATATTTCCCATAAATTTGCATTTGAGCATGATGGCTGGGACCAGTTTGTACGGGATATACTTATTGCATCATTATAACCATAGCTACTAATCGAAGAATCCAACCAATACTGAAAAGATGGTCCATTACCATTTTTTCCAATCATAATATGTGCTGTTCCGTAATCAGCCGAAACATTAGAGATCGTTGTGATCAAAGCCACCATGCTGGCTAATGCTAACGCTTTGAATTTCAAAGTACCTTCCCCCTATATTTTTAATGAATGTATTCACGAAAATAAGACATATAACGGCTTATACAAGGGATACTCGCAACTTTTTCAACATAACTATCCACTCTAAAATTGAAATTTGAACGACAATCAAAATACTTTTATCGGTTATTTCCCTTTTAAATGGATTATGAAATATTTCTGGACAGTGAAAAGTTCTTGTCGAAAAATAGTTGCATAAAAAAATAACCCAGCCAGGCGATTGTATGGTATCCTAG
>NZ_JBBBNV010000089.1:0-1553 GCF_037137075.1 Paenibacillus sp. y28 | reverse complement strand
CTGACGTTTCGCACCCTAGAGATACCAAATGGAAAACATTTCATCATTTTTTTTGAATGGGGATGAGCGGGCAACTCAAACCAATCGGCCTGAATGTATCAGTTATGTCAGCCGGATCGTTTCATTGGATAGAGCGTATCCATCGCGTGCTCCAAAACACCTTCAAATATAAATGGACTCATCATAGCCAAACAAAGATAACAATCGCCGTTCCTCTGGCTCCAGTTTTCGCCCCAATTGGCGATAACGGCTACCGTCAGGCATCAAAAAGACAACGACCTGTACGTATTGAAGCAACCGAAAGATCTCCCGTGTCGTTGGCTGAGCCAGTTTCCGTTTGGTAGTAGCAATCAGTGGATGGCGCTCACTCGTTTGGCTGCGAACCTTGCCCTGTATCGTGTGGTATACCAAGAGCGCGATCAGAAACAAGTAACCCAAAACTTCCACACGATGTGGCTTTTTTAAGTAGATCTCATCGACAAAATAGGGATCCTTCAATATCGAAAAATTGCATTCGACTCGAATTTGTCCCTTGTACGTTTGCAAGAGCGCAGCGCTGTCCATCGATTTACCTTGGAATTCGTTGGGCACCGTGGACACCAATACAAACCGCGAAGCCTTGCGGCGAGCCATGCCAATGGCGTCTTCATCTCGCACAATCAGATGGAATGCCAATCTGTACCTGGTGACGATTTCCGGCACCGCCTCTTTCTTCGGTCGACCTCGCGGACGCAAGATTTCTTCATAAGCTTCTGTTCGTATGTCCAGTTGGTGAAAGTGCAGGGGATGATCAGCCCGCCATTGCCCCAGCGCCGTTTGAGCGTCATGTTCACAGTGGAATACGATCTTCCCCAGGGCTTTCATCGCTTCCGTGATCCGTTCGTGCTCCTGACTTACACGCTTCTCCAGCGTATGAGCCTTCTTCTTATCAAGTGCACTGGATTCGACTACGACCAGCCGAACGGCATGCCCTTCATAGTCCGCTGCAAATTCCTGCAGACGGTACTGCGCGCTGGTGTTGGAAGAGGCGAACGCCTGAGGGCTCGACCAGCGCTCTTCCTGCTGATCGGCTTGCTCCAGTGCCCACTTCACCATCTTCAGGTTGTTGCCGCCGCGTGTAATCAGGTATGCTTTCGCCTGCTTGGCTTGTTCCAATGTTTCGCGCGTCATCGCGGCCGAATCTGCGACGTAGATAAAGCCTTGCAGATTGATCTTTTTCAATTGCGTGTCCAAGGCCTTTAGCACCTCGGGGTTCCAGCTTTTATCGTTTTGGTTGCCATCGTGGACATCGCCATAGACCGGGCGCCCTTGTCCGTCTACGATTAATCCATATTGAAACTGTTTGTCTCCTTGACGGTCACGGCTATAGCCTTCCGTGATCAGCAAGTCTCCCTCTTTGGGGTCCGGATACGCACCATACACCGATTTGCTGGTCGTATCGCTATGAAAAGCGAGTACCGTTTCTGGATTGTACTTCCAGGCCTGCAGCGCCAACGTCGAATACAACGCGTGGACATCCGCATCACTGATTCGGTCCAAATGCCGCGCAATCG
>NZ_JBBBNV010000088.1:0-1580 GCF_037137075.1 Paenibacillus sp. y28 | reverse complement strand
CCTAAATAGGGCTTGCTGAACAAGATTTTTACGCAACCTTCGCCTGACGGACAATGAAAAACTGTAAAAATCTGAAAAAAGGCAAAAAGAGAACCCGTAGCCGCCGCTCCAGATTCATGACTAGAAACTGGAGGGCGATGACGGTCAGACTCGTTTTGGCACCGCGTGCGCGAATGCGTCCTAGTCCTAATTTGCGTTTGCCCTCTCCAAACTTTCCTTCGATGGCGTTACGCTCAGCGGCGTCTTGCCGTTCTTGCTTGCGGTCCCAGGCCTCGTTCTGTTCTTTCGAAGGCCTGCCAAGTTTAGGGCCGCTTAGACGAATGCCATAGGCTTTGCAATAGCTAAGTTCTGGCGATTACGGTAGATCTTGTCAGCTTGGAGGACTGCAGGGTAATAGCCGAAGCGCTGCTTGTATGCTTCTACCGAAGCTTGCAGCGTTGTCGCTTCATTGAAGCTATTCCATTGCATGGATTCGATCCATGCGTAGCCGTCAACTAGGCTTGCCGCGATCTTCGCGCCGAACTCCACGCTGGCTCCTGCTTTTCCGCGAACCATGGGGCGCACGTGCGGCTGTTCGATGCTTACGATGCGATCAGCGATGACATGCTTCTTCTGATCTGCCATTTCGCGTTGCTGACGGTATAGCTCCGAGATGATCAGAAACTGACGGTATTTCCGTTTGCTCAATACCTTGAGGGACGTATGCTTTATGAGCTTCTCTATGCTACGAAGGTCACGACCCACGTAGCCCAGCTGCTTTTTGATCGCTCGACGAATGACTTTGCCCGAAGATTTTCGCTGCTTTGCCACGCTGAGGAACGACTTCCTTGCCTCTTCGCGATAGGTGCGCGGCTTCTCTCTTTCACCGACAAGAGGTGCATGGAGCACATCGATGATACCTTCCAAAATTTCACGGGCGTGATTCAACAATCCCAGGTCGGTGGGATACTTGATGTCGGCTGGGGCACACGTGGCATCCAACATAAGAGTCCCCTTGTTCGCGACATTCGCTGAGGCCGTACCACCCATATCCTCTGACGATAGGACGCGAAACTTCCTCATGGCAGAACGGCCTTTCTTTGAAACGTTCGTTGGCTCTTCTGGAACGGACAACGCCTCGCCAATCTCCATTGCCAACTGGGAGCCGCCGGTGTGGTTGTCGTCATCATCGTCACGATTCTTCTTGGAGGCTTCTTGCTCCGCCTTTGCCTCCCGTTCCGCCTTGAGGGCTGCTTGAGCGATCCATTCGTTCACCTCCGTGATGATTTCCGCACCAAGCCGTTGCCGAAAATGCGTTAGCAGGGAGTGATGAAACGGTTCTTCATCCACGTAAGCGGTATAGCCAAGGAAGAACTGAAGGTAGGGGTTCTCTTGGATCTGCAGTATGGTCTCGCGGTCACTAAGTCCCAGCCGCTCCTTGATGATGAGCGAACCAAGGGCGATGCGAGCGGTGTACGCCTTTTGGCCGATGTGCAGCGATCGAAGCGATTTGACATACTTCTCTTCCACTTGATCCCAGGGGATGAGAGCAGCAAGCTGGACCCAGCGATTCGTCACGCTAAGTCTGCCACCAAAGGGAA
>NZ_JBBBNV010000086.1:0-1616 GCF_037137075.1 Paenibacillus sp. y28 | reverse complement strand
CTGGACAGTGAAAAGTTCTCGTTGAAAATCGACACATGAAAAATAACCCAATCAAGCGAGTACATGATATCCTAAGGTTCCTATACCAGAAAGGAGATCAGATCGTAAGAAAGGGTTACCTTGTTAGTTTACCCCATTTCATTCAGATCGACCATACCATGTTGAAATTTATCGATGAAGTTCTATCCGCATTTCGTCCTTGCTTTTCCCGGAAAGCCACCTATGACTGGTTCGTTGTGATCGTCGTCGGCTTGATGATCCGCTCGGATCATTTGGGCCTTACAGCCATCATCCGCAGTCTAGCTATACATCCACGCCACTATGAATCGATGATTCACTTCTTTCGTTCCGATGCCTGGTCGCTCGATTCCCTTCGACTGGCCTGGTTCAAAGTCGTTCGCCGCGTGGCTCCACTGCTCTATCTGCATGGACGCGTCGTCCTTGTCGGCGACGGGATGAAGCAAGCCAAGGAAGGTCGGTATATGCCAGGTGTGAAGAAACTGCATCAGGAGTCCGAGAATTCATCCAAGGGTGAGTACATCTTCGGCCATCTGTTTGGCGCGATCGGCATTCTGGCCGGCTCCCCGCTCAAATGGTTCTGTCTGCCCCTGTTCATCAACCTGCAGGACGGTGTCAAAACGATCTTCAGTTGGGACGCTTCGGCAGAACAGCGGCAGGATTCCCACGTGGTGCAGATGATCAATCAAGCGCTCAGCGCCGCCCGTTCGTTTGGCGGAGCCCTGCTTCTGCTGGATCGCTACTTCCTGTCCATTCCGGCGCTGAAGCGTTTGGCGGAAGGCAACCTCTCCGGCGAGAGCCGGATGCACATCGTGACCAAGGCCAAGCTGAATGCCGTCGCTTACGAGCGCCCCGTCCGCAAATCCGGCCGGGGACGTCCGCCCAAGAAGGGCAAAATGCTCAAGCTCGCCGAGTTGTTTCACACGCATGCAACGGCATTTCAATCGGTCAAGGTGACGATTTACGGGAAAGAAGAAACGGTTTCCTGCCTCTGCCTGGACTTGCTCTGGGGACAGGGTTTGTACCAGGAGCTTCGCTTTGTGCTGGTCAAACAAGGTGAGCGTCATTCGATTCTCGTCAGCACGGATCTGTCGCTGGAAGCGACCGAGATCATCACCCTGTATGGGTACCGCTTCAAGATCGAATGCACTTTTCGGGAAATGAAGCAGGTGATCGGCGCATTCGGCTACCGGTTCTGGAGCCGCTCCATGCCGAAGCTAAAACGCTACTTACGCAAAGGCGAGCCTCATCCGATGGAACAGGTCCAGAACGAAACGGATCGCTCGCGCATTCGGCAGACGCTGAAAGCCATGGAAGGCTTCGTCATGTGTAGTGTCATCGCCACAGGCCTCATCCAACTGGTCGCCCTAAAGTTTTCCGGACGGACTCCCGCACGGTTCTTTCGCTATCTTCGCACGCCTTCCAAAGTAATTGTCTCGGAAGCGACGGTGACGGTTCATCTGCGCCATTCGATTTTTCGGTTGTTTGCCCAAAACAAGCAACTTTCCGTAACCCAAATTATTCGTTCCAAGCAAGATTCGCCCTCTACTGACGCAGATTCATGGGCTTCTTAAGCTTGAGAACTTTTCACTGTCCAG
>NZ_JBBBNV010000085.1:0-1620 GCF_037137075.1 Paenibacillus sp. y28 | reverse complement strand
CTGGACAGTGAAAAGTTCTTGTCGAAAAATAGTTGCATAAAAAAATAACCCAGCCAGGCGATTGTATGGTATCCTAGGTCTCTCACAACGAAAGGATAAAATCGCTGAATGGGTTACAAGAAGCAGTTTACCTCATTTCAGAGCGATTGACCATACCCATGCTCAGATATTTGAATGAACTTTTACTGCCATTTCGCTCCTGTTTCTCCAGACATGCCACGTTCGAGTGGTTTGTTGTGATCATTGTCGGCTTCATGGTGCGCTCCGATCATCTAGGCGTTACGTCTGTGATTCGGGATCTAGCCCTGAATAGCCGTTCTTACGAAACGATGATTCACTTTTTTCGTTCTTCTGCCTGGTCGCTGGAGTCGCTTCGACTGGCCTGGATTCAGACGGTTCGCAAAGCAGCACCGCTTCTGATTGTGCAAGAACGCGTCGTGCTCGTCGGTGACGGCATGAAGCAAGCCAAGGAAGGCCGCCGGATGCCGGGCGTCAAAAAACTCCATCAGGAATCCGAAAATGTATCCAAAGGTGAATACATATTCGGCCATCTGTTTGGCGCGATTGGTGTTCTGGCGGGCACCCCGCAGAAGTGGTTCTGCTTGCCCTTATTCATGAATCTGCAAGATGGGGTCAAAACCATCTTGGGATGGCATACAGCGGACGGGGACGAGCAGCCTTCCCATGTGGTGCAAATGATCGAGCAAGGATTCGCTGCTGCCCGAATCTTCGGCAACGCCTTGTTTTTGCTGGATCGGTATTTTTTGTCCGTTCCTGCGCTGGAGCGCCTGAATGCCTGCCACAACTCTTCAGCAACCCGCATGCATCTGGTAACGAAGGCCAAAGCCAATGTCATGGCCTATGAACGTCCTGCTGAAAAGAAATCCGGCAGAGGCCGGCCACCGAAAAAGGGCAAAGCCATCAAGCTGAAGGATGTATTTGCCACACGTGCTGCCGATTTTCAAACCGCCACCGTCACGCTGTACGGGAAGGAAGAAGCGCTTCAATTCCTGTGCCTGGATCTGCTCTGGGGACAAGGCCTGTATCAAGAACTGCGTTTTGTGCTGGTGCGCCGTGGGATGCAATACTCCATTCTTGTGAGTACCGATCTGACACTTTCGGCGACTGACATCATCGGTTTGTACGGTTGCCGTTTCAAAATTGAATGTACCTTCCGAGAAATGAAACAAGTGATCGGCGCTTTTGGCTACCGTTTCTGGAGCAAGTCGATGCCGAAGCTGAACCGGTATTTGAAGAAGGGAGAAGTCCATCCGCTGGAACAAGTGAAAGACGAACAAGACCAACGTCGAATTCATTTGACCCTTCAGGCGATGGAAGGATTCGTCATGTGCCAATGCATTGCTATGGGGCTTCTGCAACTGAGCGCATTACGTTATTCCGGTCGTACTCCAACGCTATTCTTTCGCTATTTGCGAACACCATCGCGTACCGTTGTTTCCGAGGCCACCGTTTCCGCATATTTACGCCAGTCTATTTTTCGCCTGTTTGCTCAAAACAAGCACTTATCCATAACGAAAATAATCCGTTCCAAACAGGATAACGCTGATTTTGACGCTACGTCTGTAGCTTCTTAAGCTTGAGAACTTTTAACTGTCCAGT
>NZ_JBBBNV010000084.1:0-1633 GCF_037137075.1 Paenibacillus sp. y28 | reverse complement strand
CGGGCACAGTCGGTAACCGTCATCGAGCGGGTCCTGACGGTCAAAGGCGGCGGCGAACTGTCCGTGGACAAGACTGCCCAAAGTTATGCCGAGGTGGCTTGGCGCGGGTCAAACGTTGAAACCATGTGGGGCACTGCTGCCAATCCTTTGCCGCAGAGCCTGGATTTGAGTGCAGATGTGGACACGCAGGTGGATCAAGTTTTGGTTGTGGACTTGACCAAGAACGATGGGGCGTACAGGAGCTGGTTCGATAATGTGCAGCCGCTGTCCAAAACACAAACCTTGGACAACCATTATTTGGTGGCACTCCACATCACTGTAGTAAATTCGGAGGCAAAGCAAAGCACCTACTTTGATTTCCGTTCGCATGCTGGTTCTGCCTGGCAGTACAAGCCAGTTAAACCGGCTTCAGGCGGGCCGGTGGAAGATATTAAAATGTTCTGGTTGGATCAGCCCAAGACTGTTTATGGGTGGTATCTTATGGTCATAGCCAAAGATATTGCGGATCAAAAAATTGCAGACAACGGTAAGGTTCCAATTGTGATGGTACGAGTCAATGGGGGAAAGGGACAATCGGATACTTTTAACTTTGTCCCGGTCATTCGAAATACTATTGAATAGAAGTAGGTGAATATATGAAAAGACGTAAGACTTGGATAGCAGCCGCGATGGCTGCTATTTTTATTTTTTCTTTGTTTGCTGTTTATGTAACTCGAACGAGTGCGATGGAAGCTGTCAAACAAGTGGATTTTACCCTTGATGCGTATTCAAGAGACAGCCAAAAGACAATAGCTTTAGATGTCGGACTTGATCCTTCAACAATAAAACGATATGAAGTGTACTTGGACGGAGCCAATAAGGGCCAGATCGGAACCCTTGTTGGCTTGAAGTTTGAATTGACCTTGGATGGTCAGTTGACGCCAGTCTACAGTATGAAGAGAACTGACCCCGGACATCACATTTGGCGACTCCTAGATGGTCGTAGTTGGTGGACGCAGGGGGAGCGTACTCCGAAATATGAATTCACTGGTGGATGCATCGTTAACGGGATATCCCAATGCCCCGGGCCGATTCCTCAATACGCAAAAAATGTAGCTACAGGACAGTCAGAGCTAGTCCATGGGGATTTAAGAGACAGTGCGGGCCGGGCAGCTACAACCGCATACGAAGTGGAGCGGCCACAATATTTTTGGTTCAAGGAAGCGGACATTAATCTATATGAAGAATTAAATATATCCTCTGAGCTAGTGTTGGACGTTCGAATTAATAAAGACAAGTCTTCTCCTGAGGCCGGTTATGAAGATGAATTGGAAATTTTGGATGCAGGTTCAGGAGATACAGGATTTGGCATGATTAAGGTAGCCAAATTCCTGGATAATGAGTTGGATACAAAATACAAAGACATCACTGAAGGGCTGGCTTATCCCGTTCAGGGTCGAAATTATTACATGCCTGTAAACGCCTTCTGGGACGGTTATACCTACGCTTATAAATCCGGATACATCAAAGTCTACTACGATACCACCACACCGGACCTAGTAGCAGATTCCATCGAACTGACAAGCCCGCTTAAAATAGGCGAGGCAGGCTCAATCACTGTCACATTCCACAACGAAGGAAAGGCCGTTAAGGA
>NZ_JBBBNV010000083.1:0-1677 GCF_037137075.1 Paenibacillus sp. y28 | reverse complement strand
CTGGCCTGGTAGGCCGCGATCCGCTCGCTCCATATGGCTTGCAGATTCATTTCCAATTTAGAATCCATCCTCTCGTTGGCAGGATGGATTCATTATGAGGGATTGCTTTGCCTACGAACAGGTGGGTTTGGTTTGACGCTTACTGTGAAAGAGCTGCATTCATACCGGGGATGCGACAGAAAGTCATGACGGTTTTAGGCTTGCGCGGCAGCCTGCCGGTTTCTGGACGACTTGCTGCCAGGCAAGCAGCTTTAGTCGCGCGCGCTGCCGCTCTCTTTTCCCATACGGCACCGCTTCCCGGTTAAGTCGCTGTCGTCCTACTCGACACTGCCCACAGCAGCTCGCGGATAACGGTTAGATGGCCGCTTTACTCTCAAACGTGGATGAAAAGGTCAGCACTAGCGGTCGCCTGTACAGGATTTTTACGATGAACCTAAAGCCTAAAAGGAAAGACATCTGAATTCAGGCCGCAAGCGGAGTCCCGTCCTGACCGGAGGCACCTGCTTTTTGCACCGGACTTCCACAAGCTACCCTCGATAACGATACGTAGGCACACCAGTCACACCTGTACGAACGTGAAAAATTCCGCCCGCCTGCGGGTACGCCTCTTGCTGCTCGGCTGTATTGTTAATCGATGCGGTGGTAATGTACAAATCCTGCAAATCATCCCCGCCGAACGCGCAGGAGGTTACCTTGGGGGAAGCGACCCGGACTGTTCCGATTTGCTCCCCTGTTTGAGGGTTCCACCGGGAGACCTGATATCCGCCCCATTCGGCAATCCACAGCATTCCTTCGCTGTCGGCCGTCATCCCATCCGGGAATGAACCCCGCTCCACGTCAAACCGGATGATGATGCGGCGGTTTGCGACGGTCCCCGTGCTGCTGTCGTAGTCAAACGCGCTGACCGTCCGCGTCGGAGAATCAATATAGTACATGGTTTTCCCGTCCGGGCTCCACGTCAGTCCATTGGAGGTCGTTATGTCTCCCACCCGGGACTCCAGGGTCCGATCCGCATTCAGCACATACAGCGTAGCCGTCGGCTCCGTCTCCTCCATATGCATCGTACCGGCCCAAAAACGCCCGGCCGGATCACATTTACCGTCATTAAAGCGATTGCCCGGCAGATGCTTCTCCGGGTCCGTCAGAAACGTAAGCTTGCCTGTCTCCGGCTCAAGCTCATACAGCCCGTGATGCATCGCCACCAGCAGGCCGCCGCTCTCGCGTTGCACGACGGCACCGACTTTTTGACCGACCGGTATGGTCTGATTCGTTCCTGCGGCCGGATCAAAGCAATGCACGCTTTCCCCTGCAATATCTATCCAGTACAGCTGTCCCCGCTCCGCATCCCAGCAGGGCCCTTCTCCCAGCTGTGCCTTCGCATCCAGCACAAGCTTCGCATCCCATGTATTCAAAGCCATCTTCCTCCCTGTCCCATTCGCAGATCTTTACTCTCTGATTGTACACCGCCTACATGCGGGCTGCCAGCCCGTACCACGTTTCACTGAATCGAAATGAAACCGTCCGATTCATTAATAGGATAATCCTATATAGATTTAAGTTTTTATATATTGGACCACTAGCGTTGCATTAATTTTCTCTGAATCTTCATAATTTTCTGTATTTATCTCATTCAGACGCAAAAAAATCCTTTACAATGGATTGGCAGGTAGTTCCTGT
>NZ_JBBBNV010000082.1:0-1714 GCF_037137075.1 Paenibacillus sp. y28 | reverse complement strand
ACCACCACACCAACGATTACATGGACGCAGAACGATGCGGACGGGCTGCATTTTACCCATTACCGGCTGCAAATCTTTGATATGGATACCGGATATGTAGCTTATGATAGCGGCGAGGTGGCGGAGGAATCCTGGAGCAATTGGAATGCGAAGGCGATTCCAGCCGGTAAGCTGGAAATTGGCAAGAAGTACCGCGTGCGGGTGATGGTAAGCGATGGGCGGGAATGGTCCGAATGGTCGGCCTTCAAATTTTTCTGCGTCAATTCGCCGCCGACTGTGCAGATCACAAACCCTAACGGTAGTCTAAACGCACCAACCATCATAAACGGTATTCTTCGACCACAAGTGGATTGGTCCCAGGCTGATAAGGATCGGAGCTATTTCAAAAAGTTCCTCATCGAAATTCGGGATGCCGAAGGAAGCCTGGTGTACCAGACCGGGGAACGGGACCAGAACACCTCAAGCCTGACGAACAGCTTCCAGGTGGACAGCGATTTGCCGAACGGCGTGCTGCTGCAGGCCCGGATGAAGGTGACGGACGAGGATGAAACGATGTGGTCGGAATACTCCAATACGGTTTGGTTCAGGATTAACCTGCCGCCGGCTGCGGAGCTGACGTTCCCGACCGGGACCTATGACAATCCGACACCGGGCAGTCCGCTGCCGACAATCACCTGGAGTCAAAGCGACCCGGACCCGGATACGACCTTTACGAAATACCGGGTGATTATCCGGGATGAATCGGGCGCTGCGACGCTTGTAGATAGCGGGGAAGTGAAGGGAAATACACAGACCGCCACAGGCAGCTACGAGGTCACGACAGAGCTTCCAGCCGGCCAGAAGGTGCAAGTAACGGTGATGGTTTGGGACGAGTATACCAGCTCGCCTTGGGCCGTGACACGCTGGATGCTGACGAACCGGCCGCCGGTCGCGGACTTGGACTGGAATCCGAAGCCGGTGTGGGAAGGAGACCTGGTGACGATCACAAGCCTCTCGACAGACCCGGATGGGGACCCGCTGAGCTATAAGTGGACCGTGCTGGATGTGGATAACACTCCGACAGCCTATACAACAGAGGAGTTCGACCAGCGATTTGTAATGCCGGGCTCGGTGGAGGTGACGCTGACGGTTTCCGACGGCTATGCCGAAGACAGTGTGACGAAGCTGATTCCGGTCGGAGAGCTTATGCTGCTGCCGGAGGTGAAGCATACGCCGGACTGGCTTGTCATTCACCGGGAAAAGGGCCACCAGACGGAGATAGCGCCGAAGGATTTTTATTCGGGGGAAATTTTCGTTGTGGAGGCGCAAAGCTCGCCGGCTCCGGTACGCCGGGTGACGGCCGCAATAGAAGCGGTGGGTCGCAGCGGCAGCTCGCTGGAGGTCAGCGCCGAGTTGCTTCAGACGGAAGAAGCCGTGTTATTTTCGGGAGAGCTGTTCGACCAGCGGTTTTTATCGCTGACGGAAGGACTGCCGGAGGGTTCGCTGCCGGTGTATTTCCGGATGGAATATGAGAATGGAACGGTGAAGGAGCAGGAGGTGCAGATTACTATTATCGGGCATGTGCTGGAGGCCGTTGGCGTGCACCGCAGGCACTGAGCCGTGATTCGTCAACTGGGGGGCGAGTGGAGGTGATTCATACCAAACATTCATGAGTGTTCCGGGCACCCTCCATCACAATGCAATCACCATCACGAATGAACGAAGCGACGTAAAG
>NZ_JBBBNV010000081.1:0-1814 GCF_037137075.1 Paenibacillus sp. y28 | reverse complement strand
CTCTACAGAGGTATTCGACATCTTTTCTCGTTTTCTTTTATTTCTTTTTCACATTGCTCAAGGGTGCGAAATGTCAGGTATAAATCTTCAAAGAGCAGAAATACTCCTGAACACCACAGTGCTTGACGAGCAATTAATATACCAAATCATAAATGACAAAAAGCACTCGCTCATGTCCAGTGATGAAGAGGACAAGAAGCAAGTGCTTCAAGAGTACGTCCACCGTATCGTTATTCAACCATCAAAGGATATCAACAATTTTGAAGTTGAAATAACGTACAGGGTTTTCAGTAATGGAGGCGAACCGTGTCTGTGCAAAACCACAATTCGCCGTTATTATTTACATCCAAATAGCCTGACCTAAAACACTTTTGAATCGTTCCAATGATTTCTCGCCTATACCATCAATTCTTAATATCTCTTCGTCAGATGCTTCGGCTAGTTTCCCTACCGAATCGTACCCATGGTCTTTGAGGATTTCCAACTTATTGTCAGTAATTCCATATGGGAACATATCCGACTTTTTTAATTTTTCTATCGGGAGTTCGAGGATTGATAAGTTTTTATCTTCTGGTATTTCTGGCCAATCAATAAATGATAACACACTGTTTTGCGAAAACTGTACGTCCTCACCTTCTCGTTTACTCCATTGATCGAATAACTCTTTTGTTAATCTTGTTCCTGGTATTACCTCGAGCAGATTACATAAGTTTAAAACAAATCTTGTTCCCCTCCCACCTGATTTCATCCCTCTGGAGACTTCTCTTCTAGCAATAAAACCAGTATACTCCAGTATCTCTAACGCTTTATCTACTCTGTTCACAATACTTCTGTGAATGATACAAGAGGTCATATTTTTCGCCCCACAATGTTGATATACTATTTCAGCCAAGTTCTCAGAAGGTTCAATCAATGCTTCATATATGCCAATTTTCAATCTTATTTCATCAATCATTGGCCAATAGTAATCTCGACTCAATTCCAACATTACCTCTGATAGAATGGGAAACCCTATAGTTTTCTCTGTATTCAGAAGTATTGAGCATGCTTTAACATAAGATCGTACATTACCAACAACTGATTGTCCTAAAAAGGATGCTACTTCCTTGACATTAATTGAAAAGTTTTTTTCATTGAGTTCTTCCTGAAAACGTGATTGCATTACCATGTAAAAGAACTGATCGAAATCTTCTTGATCTTCTCTTCGGGAAATTTCAACAACTGTAGCATCATTATAGATATCAAATCGATTCCCAAAACGAGTAACTCCTGGGTATATTGCCGCTTTACAAGAAACATTGCTGCTTGAAAGCGTTCTAAACACATCAAAAAATTCTTCCAGAGCTGCTTCCCTACCGATATGTGCCGCATCATCAAAAAACAATACTATTCTTTTGCTTACGTGTTCTGATAGTCTTACTAATTCTTTATGCACTTCATAAACTTCTGGTTCCGAAGTGAAATTAAAGTTATATTTTTCATATGACTCTTTGCTGATTTTGTCAATTAAAATACGTAGTAGTTCAACTTCATACTGCTTTCCTCGAGTTCTTAGTAAAGGGAGGTGTCTCAGACTTAAATATATCCCAATAGCACTAGAGCCTAAACCGTTTTCGTTCAATCTCCTATTAGCTTCACGCATTAAAGCACTTTTGCCCGTACCTCTTCCGCCTTTTAATAAGACTGGCCCATGTGCCATAAGCTTCTTTATAATATGTTCTTCATAACTCATAAAATCTCACATTCCGCACCCTTGGGGCTCTGAAAATGGCGAATTATGGTGTATGCTAGATTCAGAGAATGAAGCGGGGGGC
>NZ_JBBBNV010000080.1:0-1860 GCF_037137075.1 Paenibacillus sp. y28 | reverse complement strand
CTCACATTCCGCACCCTGAGGATAAGCCAGCGAGTGGAATGTTGCAGTGAAAAAATAAGCTCAACGAGCTGTAGCGATGATTTTTGAAGAAAAACCATCGCGGAAGATTTCTTTGCTATTATCCCAAATATACGGATTCATCCAAGCCGAGACTATGCAACACCCGTCGCTCTTCCTTGCTCAATGAGCCGACGATCTGTCGAAGTCGGGTGCCGTCCGGCAGGCGCAGCACCGCGGTCTTCCGGTACGTGAAGATTTGGAAGATCGCCGCTGCTGTCGGCTTGCGCAGAATACGCCCGCCTGCTCCTCGCATCGGCTTTTGCTCGGTGATGTGTTGACGAATACGGCGTTGGAATACCCGGTAGATCGTAAGCGCCAGCAAAAACAAATACCCCAATACCTTTACGCGCTCCGGTTTTTTCAGATAGATTTCATCGGTATAGACGGGATCCTTGAGAAAGGAGAAATTCATTTCTACATGGATTTGGCCTTTGTACAGTCCAAGCAGTGCGGTTCCGTCTCTCTCTTCTCCCCGCCATTGCGTGGGCAGGGTGGTTCCCAGCACGAAACGAGAAGCTCGGCGGTGCGCTTCCTCAAACCGCGCGTCGTCCGGCGACACGGTGATCTGTAACGCATACACCGTATCCACCTGCGGCGTTTCTCCTTTTTTGGGGCGTCCTCGTTTTTTTCGAACGACTTCTTGAGAAACAACGCTCACCTCGACTTGATGAAACCGGGGCGCCTGTTCACGCCGGAACGTTTCCGCCGCTTGCTCAGCGTCTGCCCGGCAATGCCAAGGTGTGTTGGCGGCTTCTTTTGCAGCTTGCTCAAGCTGGTCGGCTTCCTTCTCACGCGCACGGGTTAACGTCTTTTCCTTCTTCTTGTCCAACGCACTGGACTCGACCACGATCAAGCGGAGCGAATGCCCCTCGTGCTCCGCCTCGGTGGCGAACCAGCGGTAAGTCGCCCCTTTCTTGGATGTGACAAACCGGACGTTCTCGGTCCAGGTGGTCGCCTCGGCATCCGCTGCCGCAAGTGCTGCTTTGACGACCTTCAGATGATTGGGAACTCGCGTTAACAGATAGGCGCCGGCACGTTTTGCCGCATCAAGACTGGACTTGCTCATCACCGCTGAATCCGCTACGTACAGAAAGTCGTCCAGTTTGGCAGCAGCGCACTGGGCATGAAGCTTTTCCAGCACCTCCGGATTCCAGGTTTTGTCCGACTTGTTCCCGTCGTGGACATCGCCATAGAGCGGAATACCGTCTGTATTGCCGATCAAACCGAATTGAATTTGCTTGGCGCCGCGCCGGTCGCGACTGTAGCCTTCGACAATTTGCAGCGCTTCCGTCGGTTGGGTATAGGCTCCGTACACGGACATGCTGGTCGTATCTCCGTGAAATACGCCCATCGGAATGCGTTCGTGTTGATACACCTGTAGTTGGAAGGCCGAGTACACCGCATGAATATCCGCTTCATGCAAACGGTCCAAGTGCCGTCCGAGTGCGTCATCATTGAACCAAGCGGCTTGCAGACCGGGACGAACAAGAGCATCCAGATCCAGCTGTGCCGCCCATTTGTCCACGTGAACCAAGGCGTTTCGTCCGCTCAGGATGTCGAGTACCAGCAATTGAACGGCTTCGCCTACGGTCGTCCGGCACTGCGGGTCGACGGGGACGAGTTGGTCTATTTTTTTGCGCAAGCCCAATTGATTCATGATTCCGCTTACCAACGGCAAATAACCCATTTCGTACACGCGTTCGATCTCCATACGATTCCATCCGCCCCCCGCTTCATTCTCTGAATCTAGCATACACCATAATTCGCCATTTTCAGAGCCCCAAGGGTGCGGAATGTGAG
>NZ_JBBBNV010000079.1:0-1942 GCF_037137075.1 Paenibacillus sp. y28 | reverse complement strand
AATTCATCCGCATGCGTCTACCGCACTCCTTGAACAGACGCTTCGCATCCTGCAGTATGTTCGGTGACATTTCCAAGGCCGAACAACTGTATATCGCCTGTGGGTATACGGATATGCGAAAATCCATTGACGGTCTTATTCACTTGGTGCAGCATCAGCTACAATTGAACCCGTTTCAGAATCATTTGTTTCTGTTCTGCGGTCGCAAGCGTGATCGGATGAAAGCCTTGTACTGGGAAGGTGATGGATTCGTCCTGTTGTACAAACGACTGGAATCCGGTCAATACCAGTGGCCCATGGATGCGGAGGCCGTACGCACGATCACGCCACGGGAGTTTCGGTGGTTGCTGGAGGGACTGTCGATCCATCAGCCGAAAGCAGTCAAAAAGCTGGGCTTCACTCCTTCCATGTAGGTCAAAACAGAGCCGAAAACTCTTGTAAAATCTGGGTTTATGCCTGCTTCTATGGTATAATGATAGGTATAGAAGACAGTGAAGGAACGGTATCTCATGAGCCCCTTGGAACAGCTACAAAAGATGGAGCATCGCATCGGCGACCTGGAAAAAGAGAATAAACGGCTACAGGAAACCGTGCAATTTCTAACGCAGAAGCTGTACGGCAAAAGCTCCGAGAAAACAGCTTCCCTCCCAGTCGGTGTGGAGCAGCTGTCTTTATTTGATGAGGCAGAGACAGCAGCTTCACGCACTGCACCGGAGCCAACCATCGAGCAGATCCAAAGCTACCAGCGAAAGAAGCAGGTAGGCCAGCGAGCAGAACTCCTTCAGGATCTTCCGCATGAGAAGCAACTTTGTCAGGTTCAGGACCGTTGTTGTGACGTATGCCATAGCGAGCTTGTCTTGGTGGGGGAAGAGTTTGTGCGTACGGAAGTGGAGTTTATCCCTGCCCGCGTGCAAGCCATTGATATTTACAGGGAAACCCTGGAGTGCCGGACCTGTCGGAAAGAAGACAAGCCTCAGATGAAAAAGGCAACGACGCCAACGCCGGTCATCCAGCATTCGATGGCCTCAGCTTCCTCTGTCGCATGGGTCATGTACCAGAAGTTTGTGAACAGCATGCCCCTGTACCGTCAGGAGAAGGAATGGAAGAGCATCGGCCTTGATTTGAGTCGGGCCACGATGGCCAACTGGATGATCGCGGCCACGAGAGACTGGCTGAAGCCACTGGTGAATCGGCTGCATGAGTTGCTTGTACAAGAGCGATATCTGCATGCCGATGAGACACCATTGCAGGTGATGAATGAGAAGGGACGGAAGAACACGACCCCCTCCTACATGTGGATCTACAGCAGTGGGCAGCATAGTGCGCATCCCATACGGATCTTTGAGTACCAACCAGGACGAGGGGCGAAGTACCCGCAAGCGTTCCTGAAAGGGTTCAAGGGATATTTGCACAGCGATGCCTACTCCGGCTATGCGAATCTAGCAGGGACGATCTCTTGTCTATGCTGGGCACATCTTCGGCGTAAGTTTGTTGAGGCATTGCCACCGGAGGCGAAGCATCCGGAAGAGTCTCTTGCCAGTGAAGGCCTTGCCTATTGCAACAAGCTTTTTGAGTTGGAGGCACAGCTTACGTCAAGTACCGCTGAAGAGCGAAAGGAACAACGTCTGGTGCAGGAAAAACCTGTACTCGATGCTTTTTGGTCATGGGTAGAAACGGCCAAAGGTAAAGTTCTTCCCAAATCCAAGCTAGGCGAAGCGCTGAAGTATGCGCGTAACCATAAGCAAGCGTTGATGAATTACTTACAAGATGGGAACTGTGTGATCTCGAACAATTTAGCAGAAAACAGCATTCGTCCCTTTACAGTGGGTCGTAAAAATTGGTTATTCAGCGGCAGCCCACGGGGGGCAACCGCAAGTGCAGCGATCTACAGCATCGTAGAGACCGCAAAGGCAAATGGGTTGAGCCCGTACAAATATCTAGT
>NZ_JBBBNV010000078.1:0-1968 GCF_037137075.1 Paenibacillus sp. y28 | reverse complement strand
CGGGCACAGTCGGTAACCGTCATCGAGCGGGTCCTGACGGTCAAAGGCGGCGGCGAACTGTCCGTGGACAAGACTGCTCAAAGTTATGCCGAAGTCGCATGGAGAGGATCCAACGTGGAAACTATGTGGGGAATTGCTGCTAATCCGTTGCCGCAGAGTTTGGATTTGAGCGAGGACGTTGACACACAGGTTGATCAAATTTTGGTTGTGGACTTGACGAGAGATGACGGCGCGTACAGGAGCTGGTTCAACAATGTACAGCCACTGTCCCAAAAAACAGTTCTGAATAATCATTATTTAGTTGCTCTTCACTTCAGATTCACAAATCCGGTGGCCGTGGCCAACACTTATTTCAGTTTCCGCTTCAAAGCAGCGGCTACGTGGCAGTATGAAGAAGTGAAGCCAACTGCGGGAGGGCCAGTTAATGATATTCAACTTTTTTGGTTGGATCAACCTAAGAGTGTGGATGGCTGGTACCTCATGGCCATTTCTAAGGAAATCGCAAATCAAGAGCTTGCGGAATACGGTAAGGTTCCTATTGTGATGACACGTGTCAATAGGATGAAGGGCCAAACAGCTACATTTAATTTTGTGCCAGTCATACGAAATACTGTAGAATAAGGGTGAACATATGAAAAAACGGAAGACTTGGATAGCAGCCACAATGGCTGCTATTTTTATTTTTTCCTTGTTTGCAGTTTATGTGACGAGGACAAGCGCCATGGAAGCTGTCAAACAGGTGGATTTTACTCTAGATGCGTATTCAAGAGACAGTCAGAAGAATATTGTTCTGGATGTAGGGCTTGATCCATCAACCATCAAGCGATATGAGGTATATATAGACGGAGCCAACAAGGGACAGATCGGGACATTGGTTGGCTCGAAGTTTGAATTGACCGTGGATGGCCAGTTAACGCCAGTCTATAGTCAAGAAAGAACAGATCCTGGTCATCATATTTGGCGCTTGCTAGACGGGAAAAGCTGGTGGACTCAGGGGGACAGAACTGCCAAGTATGAAATTACTGGTGGATGTATCGTTAATGGGATTTCTCAATGCCCTGGTCCTATTCCTGAATACGCCAAAAATGTGGCCACTGGTATGACTGAACTGGTCCATGGGGATTTGCGTGATAGTTCTGGGAGGGCCGCTACTACCGCTTATGAAGTAGAACGACCACAATATTTTTGGTTTAAGGAAGCGGATATTAATTTAGATGAGAGATTAAATATCTCCTCTGATTTGGTCTTTAATGTAAAAATAAACAAGGAAAAGTCCTCCCCAGATAGAGGGTATGAAGAACTGGAAATTCTCGAAGCAGGCTCAGGGGATTCTGGCTTTGGCATGATTAAGGTAGCCAAATTTCTGGACAGTGAATCCGATACGAAATATGAGGACATTACAGGTGGTTTGGCCTATCCTGTACAGGGCCGCAACTACTTCATGCCGGTACTCGCCTTCTGGGACGGCTACACCTATGCCTACAAGTCGGGCTACGTTAAAGTCTACTACGATACAACCACACCAGACCTAGTAGCAGATTCCATCGAACTGACAAGCCCGCTTAAAATAGGCGAGGCAGGCTCAATCACTGTCACATTCCACAACGAAGGAAAGGCCGTTAAGGACGATTTCAAAGTCGCTGCCTTTGCTGCGGGTTCTCCGCTTCAAGGATCGCCTCAGACGGTCTCTGGGATGGCTGTAGGCGAGCGTAAGACCTTGACCTTCCCATTCACCTTCAAGTCGGCGGACACAGTCTACGTCGAATTTAAAGTGGATTACGGCAGCAGCCTGGTGGACAATGGGGTTATCAAAGAAGATAACGAGGATAATAACTATAAGGATAATCGTATTTCCCCGGATCTTGGCATCGACGGGGATTTCGGCATTCCCACCGAGGTGACTCTCCGTGACCCGATCCCGATTACGCCTAAGGATTTTGATGTTCCAGCCGCGTGCGGTTATGAGTA
>NZ_JBBBNV010000077.1:0-2127 GCF_037137075.1 Paenibacillus sp. y28 | reverse complement strand
AGGCTCCATGTCAAGCTGCGGCTCAACAGTTTACTAGATTTAGTTTTCAAAGGTTACACTTTTTAATTGACAGTCTCAATCTCAGCACCCAGCTTTTCGAATATAGCACGCATAGGAACTAAAGTAGTTCCAGATTGAATTACAGGATCTACTGGTATTTCCAACAACTTACCGTTGATGTTAACTTGAATAGGCATCCAGGCAGCGCGTTCTGCACTGGCTTGTTGACCAAGGGTAGAAATAAGCATTGCTGCCAGTACTGCTACCCCTGTGGCGATTTTGATCACATTTTTCATATCTTATTCCTCCCATGATCTTAGTATCTCCTATACTAATGTCAAATTATCGGTTAGATACTGCTGTGACAACTATCTGTATACTTTGGTTGTTGTCCCATTTAATTTCCGAAAAGTACCACTATGCTTTAAATACCGAATGATAGCAATCAAACTACACAGTGTTTTATGTCTTTGTAAGGGTTGTTTATGAAATAATAGGATTCTTCTAGAATTGCACTAGAGTAGGCTTTACCTGAATCCACGGCAGGGGGCTCTTTTATAACTAGCCCCCTAGACTGAATTGTGCCTTCTTAATATCCTAGTAACTCATACCGCACTTGTTCAACGCTTTTTTCCTTATAGACCGCAGCGCCGTGTTCAGTGTAAAAGCGTTTGATTATTGCAGTTAATTCTGCGAATTCAATCGTATCGATAATAGCCCCATCGAGGCTCCATGTCAAGCTGCGGCTCAACAGTTTACTAGATTTAGTTTTCAAAGGTTACACTTTTTAATTGACAGTCTCGGATTTAGTAACTTCGCTCCAGTCGTATCTTTGTTAATTACTATTTAAACTCACTGTTCATTCCATTCTCCGCTTTACTACTATTTGTGATACGGTTCAGCTTAACGGGTCTATCGGCGAAAAATGCGCCTAAGTGTGCCGCCCGGTGGTGTTCCGGGCTTCAAAAGCAACTTGTGTTTTCACAGTTAAGCTCCGCAACGTAGAGCTTATCGAATTACTGCCAAAAACCACGAAAACCGAAGCAGCGGGGCAAGTTCTTCATAATCTCTCCCGAATCATTCACCGAAGTCAAGTTTGTAATTAATCCCGCTCCTCCTCTATGCTTTACTCGAATCTGAACTTGTACAATATGGGGGAATGGGCTAATGGAATGGGATGAATTACGGAGCCACTTCGATAAGCTTTTTGTTAGTTAGGTTGCCGATGATGTGTCAACTGAGAAATTGATTGACTCTTATCAAGCAGGGTTGCTCAAGCTATATGATTACTGGGCTAGAGCGAATACGGAAGTCTCCTTGCAGGGCGGAAGGCTCTCGACTAAATGAATCCTGATAAACCAAACCACCAATACACCGGAATGGCGTTGGTGGTTTTCTCAGTTCCGTCTATGTAATCTGCTTATGTATTACTGCGACAGAGTTCATCTAAGACATCTCTAAGGTCATTCAGGAAACTTATACTAAAAACCCCTGTAATTCCTGGTTTTTTAAACAATTCTAAAAGCGATGACTCGTCGAGGTCCAACGGTCTAGGTACAAAATGGAGTTTTCCATCTTCGGACTTCTTGTAATATGTGAACCGAATCTCTTCATTTTCCGTTGACCTTACCTTAATTCGCTCAATTGCAAACCGTTGTTGTCCTTCATCTATAAATGCTTGTTCCAGCAACTCACAATATTTCGTAACCTTTTTCGGTTTCTGGCTCATACTTCACCCCCCAACCTCGTATGTATTCTAGCGCTTTGAATCGATTGCCGTAAAAATATCCCAATTTATCTTGGAGATCATTTCAATCTCCTCCGTACTTCTGCTGCTTATCATTGACATATGCTTATCAATGGCCTTGCGATGAGCTTTCGTGTCATCGTCCACGTCAAGCTCATCTCGAAACAGTTCTATTGGCGACACTTGTAGGGCTGTAACGACCTTCTCCAGCGTTTCTAGGGAAATATTTCGTTCCCCGCGCTCCACTCCACCCACGTAACTAGTGCACTAAAACTTAAATATAACAACAGTTAAAAGCAAAGAACCTTGCCTTTATAAGTCCATTTAAAAGGCTTGGCCATGGTGGAGTTGAAGTAGTCGATAAACGCAAACACTTGTTT
>NZ_JBBBNV010000076.1:0-2183 GCF_037137075.1 Paenibacillus sp. y28 | reverse complement strand
TTCGTGCTTTCAGTGTATCACATCGCTTGGTAAGATTAACCTGTTAACGTTGAGGTATTTGAGATTTTAAGCACTAGCTGCCATTGCAATATGACCGATCAACTTTCCCTGGATGCTGTAGTCTGACACGACTCCGAGATGAGCGATCATTTCCTCTGGCTTTGCGATATCATGTAGGATGATCCCGGCTTTGATCATGTCTGCATTCAGGAATGACCGCTGCTTACATAGGAATTCACCAATTTCTAGCATACGAACGATATGGTAGGCCAAGCCCGCAAAGTAAGCATGGTGGTGCATTTTGGCCGCTGGATAATGAGCCAGTTTCTCTCTCACCTTATCGACGCAAAAGCCTACAATATCACGAATGACCCGGTCCGAAATACTCTCAAGGACTTTGTTTATGACTTCTAATAATTCCGTAGATCCCATTGGTGCAGCTCGAACAAAATCGGTTAGAGACACGCCATCCTCGTCCCTTACATTGCGAATCCGTGAGATCTTAACCTGCGGTTTTTCCCGATATAACTGAACGATTCCTTGAACCTTGACAAGCGTCATCGGAGAAAAGTTGTCTCTTTCCGTTTCCTTCACATCCCAATACTTGGCAGGTAGCTGGCCACTGGCATCACACAGCGCCAAATCGAAGTAACCCTTTGCAGGGGAAGTGTTAGTTTGCTTCAATTCCAGTTCCTTCAGCAAATAGAAGCCGACGAATTCATCGTTCGTAATCAGTTCTTTAATCATTGTCATTCTTTGCACCCCCGCTTACAACTCCAAAAACTCTGCCTCTGCTTCAGTAACCTCATACTCCTTAAATTTTAAGTATTTCTTTATCGTACTCGTCATTTTCAAAGGATAAGGCTGTGCCGAAGTCGATTCGAAGGTAATGCACACTTCCCGTAAGCGATGTACCATCCAAGCCAAGCGCTCTCGATCTTGCCTATCCATCGGACCTAATGGCATATATTCCACAACTCGGGGTTGTTGAAATGCTGTTCCTGGGTTATCGTACTTGGTCATGGCTTTGGCAATATTCATCTGGGTCTTGGGTTTGGTTCCGACACCATAATACAGTCCTGACTCGTTATCGGAATAGACACCAATAGAGAAAGACATGGGGCGAAAACCGTAAGCTGGAACATCCTCATTGGAATTGATACGAATAACGGTTATCCCCTGATCGTCCTGTTTCAATCCGGGTAAGTCAGGGTTCTTGTCACAGACAATTTTGTTGTTTTGAATGCCCTCCAACCCTTTATATCGAAGCTCCGCTTCAACTAAAACGATCGGCTCCTTGCCATTCATTCGTTCCATTCTTAACTGCTCTCCGAACCAGCGTGCTATTTCTTTCTTTTGTGCATCCGGGGCTTTGGGAAGCGGATCAAATTGATCTGTTTGTAACACAGCCTCCGATAAAGTCAACCATTCTTCAAGGCCCCGGCTCTTTACCGTTAGTACACCGTCTTCAAATTTTGTAAGAAACGCATAAGTTCCTTTATCACCCGAAACCAGATCATAGGCTATGATTGGGCGTTGTTCATTAACATCCATATGTGCCTTGTAATCGATAACTCCCGCATCCCCCAATAAATCCAAAATACAGTTGAAGACTTTGTGAATATAGCTTGACTCAGGTTTATCCTTCTTACGTTTAGACTTTTTTGCACCTTTCTCTGGATAGACGAATTGAGTGATTCTCCCCGTTAATTGAAACCCTTTGCGTACGGCTTGCTTGGGATCTGTTCCTTCGCCGAGCTTTTTCCAGTCGTCTTTAGGTAATATCTCGATCAAGGAGCACGTGATGAACTGACTCCCTTTAACATGTTCGACGCTTCGGACGATTTTGTTGGTTCGATGTTCATCCGCTAGGTCTTTAAGCTTTCCGCGATCCAAGCCATCTACATAGTCCCTTCTGTCGCACCTGACAATAACGATGCGGTTTCCAGAGGAAGCGTTCAACCTAAAAACTTCTCCGTCCACTTGTTCAGCCAGCAACTTTCCTTTATATTTTTTAGTCTTCAATGCTTCGACGACACATTGATAAAGGGAGTCCGGTCCCCACACTTCAAGCACGAAATCTTTATCGTGACCGCAGTATACAGGTGTACCCGCCAGAGCTTCGCAAAATGATCTACACAACCAACATGATTGAAGGCTACCATCGCCAATTGCGTAAGGTA
>NZ_JBBBNV010000075.1:0-2209 GCF_037137075.1 Paenibacillus sp. y28 | reverse complement strand
TACTCATAACCGCACGCGGCTGGAACATCAAAATCCTTAGGCGTAATCGGGATCGGGTCACGGAGAGTCACCTCGGTTGGAATGCCGAAATCCCCGTCGATCCCCAGGTCAGGACTGACAATATCCCCTTTGACATTGTTCGCTTCATTTTCCTCGTCAATGATGCCGTTATCGTTCATCGTGGTGCCGTAATCGACTTTGAATTCAATCGGTACATTGCCGGTGGTTGTGAAGGTAAACGGAAAGCGCAGAGTTTTCGACTCTCCGGCCGTCATGCCATTAATCGTCACCGGTGAGCCCTGCAGCGGCGTTCCGGAAGCAAAGGCGGCGACTTTGAAATCCTTCGTAATGTTCACGCCGGCATTATGGAACTTGACTTCAATTTCCCCGGTTTCTCCGAGTTTGAGCTTGGAGGTGAGGGCGATGGAGTCAGCCACAAGATCCGGTTTTTGAATCGGTTCATAAACAACTTGAACCTTGTAGGGATACTGATACGTGAAAGAGTAAATATCTGTTTTGAAGGCTGCGAAGTAGACCGCCATTTTTGCACCATAGGCTGCAAAGTTTTTATCGCCACCTGGATTGATATGGTCAAAATTCTGATAGTATTCGACAGTCATCTTTTCCATGTCTGGAGACATTTTTACACCGGTCGCATTGGTAGTACCATCTGACATACCAGTAATCCCTTCGGGACCAAGTATTTCCTCTACATAATTGATGGTAGATACACCAGTCGCTTTTGCATTATCTACAAATTTATAATGTACATACTTTTTACCGTTGTTTGTCAGAAAAGCTTTTTCTAATCCACCACTCAAAGTTAACCGACTATCGTCACAACCTGGGGTAGCAGGTAATCCAAATGAATCTAAATCAGGTGACTTACATTTTCGTTGCTCCCCGTAGCCGTTATAACTGTCATCTATTCGGTCAAAATCAGCGTACCAATAGGGGTCATTGTCTGCTTTTGAATAACGATACCATGCATAATAGCCCTTAACGGTTTCATTTCCTATAGATGAAACCGGGACTTCCACACCCGGAATGGTTAATTGTCCCGTCCAGCTCGTTTGTCCTATCGCATCAGTAATCTTTTGAGTATATGATCCCCCATCAGTCCTCACAACCTCAGCGGATACGATTTTATATCCCGTCTTCTCTAAGGTTACTTGACCGGGCAAAGTTGAATACTTTGTGAAACCACCGTCAGATTGCCATTTATCTGCTGATATCCCATAGGTAATTTCTGCGTCCTCCGCATAAACAGACGGTGGGTCTGGAATAAGAATCGAAGCAAGTAAAGAAATAGAAAGCAGTACCGCAACGGCACCGCTCAGTTTAAAAAAGGATTTTCTTTTCACAAACAATTTATCCTCCTTTAATAAATAGACAGCGGAGTAGTGACTTGAAGTATATCTTTTCTATAATCTTTATTTGGGGCAATTGCAGGAGACCTTAAAGAAAGAATTAGATAATTATCTGTATACAATGTTTTTGGGATAATATACCCTGGGAAATCACCAAGCTTATTTCGATATATTGAAGCAGGTATCGTTAATTCACCTTTTTTAAAGCCTTCAATATTAGCATTCGTTACTCCGGAGATGCTAAATGGTAAATATGGTTTCTCTTGATATATGGAGTTGTCATGGTTATATTCAGCATGTCCTTTGTAAAGCAAAACATAACTTTTTGGATAATCTGCAACAGAAGGCTGCAAATTCGTTAGGGGAAACCACTTCAATACCGATAAATCACCAAGCTCCTTCAAATTCGGATCATTAGGATCTTCCATATCGATTGCAATTAAAGCATCCAGTTCCCCGCGATATTTCCCATCCGGCGTTTCGACAAATAGATTGTCAGGATTCCATTCATAACCAGGCATAACATTTCCAAAAAACTGCGGCATCACCGTGAAAATATTCGTCTTATGCCAGTGCAGCTCCGCCATGTTCACGGCGGCTTTGTCTACCTCTTCCTTCCCCCCAGCCCGAATATTCAAAATCCGCTCAATGATGGTCACTGATTGTGCCCTTGTAGTCGGCTGATCCGGGCCCAGCTCCCCGCCGCCTAAACCTGTGATTAAACCGGCTTTGGTTGCTAAATACAACCACTGCTTCTCATCCTCCGCTTTTTGGCCAATTGCCCGAACCGCAATTTTTGCCATCTGCTCCCGGGTAATCGGCGTGTTCCAGTCCCCATA
>NZ_JBBBNV010000074.1:0-2215 GCF_037137075.1 Paenibacillus sp. y28 | reverse complement strand
TACTCATAACCGCACGCGGCTGGAACATCAAAATCCTTAGGCGTAATCGGGATCGGGTCACGGAGAGTCACCTCGGTTGGAATGCCAAAATCCCCGTCGATGCCCAGGTCAGGACTGACAATATCCCCTTTGACATTGTTCGCTTCATTTTCCTCATCGATGACTCCGTTATCGTTCATCGTGGTGCCGTAATCGACTTTGAATTCAATCGGCACATTGCCGGTGGCCGTGAAGGTAAACGGAAAGCGCAGAGTTTTCGACTCTCCGGCCGTCATGCCATTAATCGTTATCGGTGAGCCCTGCAGCGGTGTCCCGGAAGCAAAGGCGGCGACTTTGAAATCCTTCGTAATGTTCACGCCGGCATTATGGAATTTAACTTCAATTTCCCCGGTTTCTCCGAGTTTGAGCTTGGAGGTGAGGGCGATGGAGTCGGCTACCAGGTCTGGTTTTTTAATTGGTTCGTATATGACTTGAACTTTATATGGATACTGGTAAGTAAAAGAAAAAATATCTGTTTTGAAGGATGCGAAGTAGACAATCATTCTTGCGCCATATGCAGCAAAATCCTTGTCGCTGCCCTTATTAATGTGATCAAAATTTTGATAATACTGGACTGTCATTCTTTCCATGTCTGGTGACATTTTTACACCAGTCGCATTAGTGGTTTTATCGGAAGTTCCGATAATACCCTCTGGACCTTGAATATCTGAATCGAAATCAATATATGACATACCAGTTGCTTTAACATTATCTACAAAACTATAGTGTACATATTTCTTGCTACTATCTGTTGTTAGAAATGCTTTTTCTAACCCACCACTTAATGTTAGACGGCTATCGTCACAGCCTGGAGTAGCAGGCAAACCAAAAGAATCCAGATCGGAAGATTTACATGTTCTTTGTTCCCCGTAGCTATTATAACTGTCATCTACTCGGTCAAAATCAGCATACCAATAGGGGTCGTTATCTGCTTTAGAATACCGGTACCACGCATAGTAACCTTTTACAGTTTCATTTCCTATTGATGAAACAGGAATCTCCACACCCGGAATGGTTAATTGTCCAGTCCAGCTAGTTTGTCCTATCGCATCAGTAATCTTTTGGGTATATGAACCCCCATCAGTCCTCACAACTTCAGCGGATACGATTTTATACCCTGTCTTCTCTATGGTCACTTGACCAGGCAAACTCGAATATTTAGTAAACCCTCCGTCAGATTGCCACTTATCTGCTGATATCCCATATGTGATTTCTACATCTTCTGCATAAACAGAAGGCGGATCTGGAAGAAGAATCGAAACAAGTAAAGAAATAGAAAGCAGTACCGCAACGGCACCGCTTAGTTTAAAAAAGGATTTTCTTTTCACGGGTGGGCTATCCTCCTTTAGTAAATTGACAGTGGGGCAGTAACCTGAAGTATATCTTTTCTGTAGTCCTTATTCGGTGCTATTGCTGGTGCCCTCAAAGAAAGTATTAGATAATTGTTCGTATACAAGAGTTTAGGGATTATATAACCCGGAACATCCGCAACTTTATTTCTATAAAGCGGGGCACTCTTTGTAAGTTTTCCATCCCTAAAACTGTCCATATCCACATTAGTGACGCCGCCGATACTGTAAGGTAAGTACGTTCTTTCTGCACCATAAATGGTTGTATCGTAGTTATAATCAACATGTCCCTTGAAAAATAAGATGTAACTTTTAGGGTAATCTGTTACTGGGAATGTCTTATCTGCTAAGTTAAACCATTGTAACGTTGACAGGTCTCCAAGCTCTTTTAAATTTGGATCATTGGGATCTTCCATATCAACGGCAATCAGAGCGTCCAGCTCCCCACGGTATTTTCCGTCTGGTGTTTCGACAAACAGGTTGTTAGGGTCCCATTCGTAACCTGGCATTACATTTCCAAAAAACTGCGGCATCACCGTGAAAATATTCGTTTTATGCCAGTGCAGCTCCGCCATATTCACCGCAGCTTTGTCTACCTCTTCCTTCCCGCCAGCTCGGATATTCAAAATCCGCTCAATGATGGTCACTGATTGTGCCCTTGTAGTCGGCTGATCCGGGCCCAGCTCCCCGCCCCCTAAACCTGTGATTAAACCGGCTTTGGTTGCTAAATACAACCACTGCTTCTCATCTTCCGCTTTTTGGCCAATTGCCCGAACCGCAATTTTTGCCATCTGCTCCCGGGTAATCGGCGTGTTCCAGTCCCCATA
>NZ_JBBBNV010000073.1:0-2222 GCF_037137075.1 Paenibacillus sp. y28 | reverse complement strand
AATTCGATTGTTGATAGGTTTAGTATGTCCCATCTCCATCGTTTTCAAAGGTTCCAGCTTTTATTTTACACTCCCCTGAGATTCAGTGGGACGACGAAACTCGCACTGTTACTGGAACAAAAGGAGATACTATCGTTGAACTTACTATCGGTAGTGACATCGCTAAGCTTAATGGTGTGGCTTCCCAGTTGGAGGTTGCTCCTCAAATCATTAACGACAGCACCATGATTCCTTTGCGTTACGTAAGTGAATCTCTTGATATGCATGTAGCTTGGATTGTATCCGAGCGTCAAGTATACATTGCTAAGGACCGTGAGATCGAAGGTACTACCATGAAGAGTGTGATTGCTCTGAACAAAAAGTATGCACCAACTTTTACTGGTGACCGTTTTGTTGAACAACCTTCTTATACTGCTCCTTATGCAGCTGGTAAGTTGGCCGATGGGTTCCTTCAAGATGGTATTAATATAGTTAATTTTGCCAGAGAAATGGCTGGTGTTCCTGTAATTTCGTTAGATCCAGAATTAAATGATTCTGCTATGCATGCCATGACAATTTTTGAAGCAGGTAATCAATTTACTCATAATCCAATCAAGCCAGTAGATATGAGTGATAGTTTTTATCAAAAGGGGTTGGCAGCAGCAAAAGGCAATCTTGCTCCAACTAGAGAAAACAGTAATCGAACAGAATTATTAGACGGACTAAAATTGATGTTCATGGATCAAGGCGTAACTACATTAGGACATCGCCGAAACTTGCTGGCTCCTGTAGTAAATAAATTAGGAATTGGTTACAGCAGCCTAAATATTGACGGAACTAATCCTACTAATACAAATGTTAAAGCAAAGCTGATAACAAATTTCGGGACAACTAAAAATAATTCTTACAATTATGATTATATAGCTTGGCCTAGTAAGGGTTATTTTCCTGTAGATTGGCTAGCTCCTGGGGTGAATTTTAGCGTTTCCTTGAATCCTGATAAATATCAACCAGTTGATTGGACAAAAGTTGGAGTAGCAGTGACTAATCTCTTGGATGGAAGTACACGTAACTTGGTATATGGTAAGACTGATGGATTTTACGTTAATGTTGAGAATCGTGGTGAAGGTGCGGTTATTGCTTTCTTCCCTAAGGACAAGGCTGAGTTCCTGAAAGCACCTAACGCAGGTGATGAGTTCCAAATCGAAATAACTGGTCTTACTAAGACAGACGGTACACCTGCCACCATCAAGTACACTGTTAAGCTGTTTGCAATGGAATAAACCACCGGGAGTGCGCATGCACTCCCATCTTCTTTGTATATAAGGTTGGATGGGAGGAGGTAAATGAAAAGTTGAACATGATTTCAGAACTCAAAGTTGGTTCAGTTGCCAAAATTATTGCTCTGATTAAGACTGTTACTCCGGGACTTTCCAATGGTGCGAGACCAGCTGAATACCTAGATCTTATGATTAGAGATCAAGAAGGATCAGAAATCTTCGTTAAGTTTTGGAATGTAACTATGGAGCAGAAGAGATTGCTAGAGCCACTTACACTCGTTGAGATTCACGGTAAGGTTGGAACCTTTAAAGGCTCTAAGCAGATTGTTGCTAGTGGTGTACAGCTAGCTTACCCACCTGATGGCCTAGATCTAACTGACTTTGTTAAGAAAGCTCCAGTAGACCCAGCCATACTTGTAGAATCCATCTTTACTGCAGCTGCTAAGATCAGTGATTACTACATAAGAAATGTGGTTAACTACTGTCTTAAGAAGATAGGTAAGACACTTGCCGATGCTCCAGCAGCAAAAGAAAATCACCATAACTACCTAGGTGGTCTTGCTTATCACATTAACAGGATGCTACAAATTGCAGATTTTATCTGTAAGCAGAGACCAGTTATAGATAAGGATTTGCTGTTCGGTGGTTTAATCCTTCATGACATTGCTAAGCCGGAAGAGATGCGTCACCAGTTGGGTATCACTCAGGAGTACACCTTCAAAGGAAAACTGATAGGGCACATTGTGTTGGTTTATGGGTGGACTATTGAAGCAGCTCTGCACTACGGATACGACCTTGAGGACCAAAGATTAATACTGTTACAGCATATGATACTGTCTCACCATAACCTAGGCGCGTGGGGTAGTCCAACTCAGCCACAGTTAATTGTACGCGGTCTGGATAACACACGGTCAATTGTAGCAGAATCTGACCCCAATTCTGCACCCGTCCTGTCCATTTTCG
>NZ_JBBBNV010000072.1:0-2367 GCF_037137075.1 Paenibacillus sp. y28 | reverse complement strand
AAGGATACCAGACCATTGCCTGATTGGGTTATTTTTCTATGTGACGATTTTTCGACAAGAACTTTTCACTGTCCAGTAATGAAAAATAAATTGCTTTCAAGGTGAATACAGGGACTTTGCCTTGTTTCATAAATATATGAATGTGGTGAGTCAAATGATACGTAAGAATGAACGTTTTTTAACGCAAGTTTATTCGGTGACTGACTTTTTGATTATACAACTTGCGTTTATTATGGCATGGTGGATCAAATTTAACAGTGGCATCTTTGAATATGAACAGCCGATTTCGATTAAGATTTATTTTCTTTGGAGTTTAATTTACGGGTTAATTGTCATTGGGGCCGGTTATATTTCAGGATTTTATTCGTCTAAACGAAAGAAAAGATTTTCTTTTGAAGTGCTTAAAATATTACAAATCCACTCAGTAGGCATTTTATTATTAATCAGCGTTTTATTTATTATGAAAGAAATTCATATTTCTCGTTATTTTTTGGGAGTATACTTAATAACCAATATTAGTCTTGCTCAAATTTACCGTTATATGGTCAAGATTGCCCTGAAGCGTTTTAGGCAAAAAGGCTTCAACAAACAATTTGTCCTTATACTCGGGGCCGGTTCATTAGGGCGTCGTTTTTATGAAAATTTGAAGCATCACCCTGAGCTTGGTTTCGAGATTGTCGGATTTCTTGATGATTACCAGCAAACTCATGAAGCGGCATTTAGTCACTATAAGCCGATTATTGGCGGGATTGATGATTTGGAAACCACACTTCAGACGGTCATTGTGGATGAGGTGATTATTGCGCTTCCGCTGGATGCTCACCACAAATACGCAAAGATCATTAATCAGTGTGAGAAGGCCGGCGTACGGACTATGATTATTCCTGATTTCTTTGATCTGCTGCCTGCCCGGCCGTATTTTGACAATTTCGCCGGAATTCCTTTGATTAATGTACGTGATATTCCGTTGGATGAACTGAGAAACCGTCTGCTTAAACGAGTATTTGATATTGTCTTCTCGCTTGCTGCAATTATCGTTACTTTACCAGTTATGATTTTGATTGCAATTGGAATTAAGCTTACCTCTCGGGGACCAATCTTGTTTAAGCAGGAAAGAGTAGGGTTTAATCGTAGAACGTTTATGATGTACAAATTCCGTTCGATGAAGGTAGTATCACAGAATTCGTCCGATACTGGATGGACTACGGAAAACGATCCGCGGAAAACGAAGTTTGGATCGTTTCTCCGAAAAACTAGCTTGGATGAGCTGCCGCAATTTTTCAATGTATTGATAGGTAATATGAGTGTGGTAGGCCCGCGGCCGGAGCGCCCTTATTATGTCGATCAATTTAAAGAAGAAATACCAAAGTATATGGTTAAGCATCATATCCGGCCCGGTATTACTGGCTGGGCACAGACTAATGGCCTGCGCGGAGATACTTCAATTGAAGACCGGATTTCTTATGATATATTTTACATTGAGAATTGGACGTTTTTGTTTGATATTAAAATTATAATTAAAACGCTTGTAAACGGGTTGGTCAACCGAAATGCATATTAAACCCTTGTACTCCTTTACATTCTTATTTAATGCAGTATACTAACCATCGGCGGTGAACCCTCTTGAAGCCTGGAAACATAAAATGGCAAACCAATACGATCACAAAAACCGACAGACAACTATTAAATGGACATAAAAGCTGCGTGCTTTGGTTTACTGGATTATCTGGTTCAGGGAAATCTACTCTAGCCAATGAAGTCGAAAAACAATTGTATGCGGCTAATATTAGAACTTATATTTTGGACGGCGATAATGTGCGTCACGGATTAAATAATAATTTGGGATTTAGTCCGGAAGATAGGAAGGAAAATGTTAGGCGAATTTCCGAGGTATGTAAGCTTTTTGTTGATGCAGGGCTTTTTGTATTATCCGCATTCATTTCACCTTACAAAGAAGATCGGGACTCTGCCCGCCATTTATTTAACGAGTCAGAATTTATAGAAGTTTTTGTTAAGTGTGATTTAGATATTTGTGAGGCCAGGGACGTAAAAGGAATGTACAAAAAGGCACGGGCCGGCGAGATTAAAGAATTTACGGGGATTTCAGCGCCTTATGAGGCCCCTGTAAAACCGGAGCTCGTTATTGAAACAGATAAACAAACAATTGAAGACTCTGTTCAGCAAATCATTTCTTACCTTAAACAAAACCATTATATCGCTTGATTTAACCTGAATTTCGAAAGTACCACGCTCTGAAAACGTGAAAAAGGGCCCAAATCTTTGGTAGAATCTGACGTTTCGCACCCTAGAGATACCAAATGGAAAACATTTCATCATTTTTTTTGAATGGGGATGAGCGGGCAACTC
>NZ_JBBBNV010000071.1:0-2470 GCF_037137075.1 Paenibacillus sp. y28 | reverse complement strand
CTACAGAGGTATTCGACATCTTTTCTCGTTTTCTTTTATTTCTTTTTCACATTGCTCAAGGGTGCGAAATGTCAGATTTTATTCATTCAGCAAGCCCTACATAAATCGATTCCATCTGTATATTCGGGTTCATGTTCATGGCTTTCCTCCTTACGTTGTTGACTCTACAGAGGTATTCGACACGCTCACCCCATTTCTTTTTTTATTATTTTCATTTCTTTTTTCGGAGGTCTCCAGGGTGCGAAACGTCAGATGTATGCATATGATGTAACTTAATGAAAGCCGTTTGATGCAGTTTCATTAACTATTATTAATATTGATGGAGGTAAATAGAATGAAATTACTTATAACTGGTGGTGCTGGATTTATTGGAAGCAACTTCATTTTATATATGCTTCAAAAATATCCTCACTATAAAATCGTTAATTTGGATTCTTTGACTTATGCAGGTAATTTAAATAATTTAAAGAAAATGGAAAATAACCAAAATTATTCTTTTGTTTACGGGGATATTTCAAATCCTGAAATTGTAGAGAATTTATTTCAACAAAAAAT
Source organism: Paenibacillus sp. y28 (assembly GCF_037137075.1). Classification (NCBI taxonomy): domain Bacteria; kingdom Bacillati; phylum Bacillota; class Bacilli; order Caryophanales; family Paenibacillaceae; genus Paenibacillus; species Paenibacillus sp. y28. Next base: position 1,915 of record NZ_JBBBNV010000071.1, on the reverse strand, counting down.
TGATATCATTGTAAATTTCGCTGCAGAATCCCACGTGGATCGCAGTATTGTTACACCTCAAAAATTTATTGAAACCAATATTTACGGAACAAACAATCTCCTTTTTATCTCTAAAAAATATGGGATAGACAAATTCATTCAGGTCTCTACAGACGAAGTTTACGGCTCACTAAATAATGTAGGTTTCTTTACAGAAAGTTCACCTCTCGCTCCTAACAGCCCTTACTCAGCGAGTAAGGCAGCTGCTGATTTGCTAGTACGGGCTTATTCGGAAACATTTGGTCTTCCTGTAAATATTACACGGTGTTCAAACAACTATGGGCCACACCAGCACCCAGAGAAATTAATACCATTGGTATTAACGAGTGCATTAAAAGATAATATCATTCCTATTTATGGGGATGGTTTAAACATTCGCGATTGGCTGTACGTAGAGGATCACTGCAGTGCAATCGATTTAATATTACATCAAGGTAAAGTAGGGGAAATATATAACATTGGAGGAGGAAACGAACGAACTAATCTTCAAATTGTTAATACTATTTTGAAAAAACTCAATAAGTCCACAGATCTAATATCATATATTGATGACCGATTAGGTCATGATCGCCGTTATGCTATTGATTCTTCAAAAATTAGAAAAGAACTTGGCTGGAAACCAGTATTTACCTTTGATATTGGGATTAGAAAGACAATTGATTGGTACTTAAATAATAAAGATTGGTGGGAAATGGAAAAAAAATAGGCATTGCCAAATAATAAATTGTACGAGGTGATAAGCCTTGAAAGTTCTCATTACTGGAGCAACAGGTCAACTTGGTTCTGACTTAGTCAAACATCTGAAGGATAAAAAAGAAACTGTTTATGGTTATTCACAACTTCAACTAGATATTACTAATCAAATAGAAGTAAGAAGAGTAGTACATGAAATTCAACCTGACGTGATTATTCACACTGCTGCATATACGCAAGTCGATCAAGCTGAAAAATTTGTTGAGCAAGCTTATCAAGTCAACGCTTATGGAAGTCGTAATCTTGTTATTGAAGCTGAAAAAATAAAATCGAAATTTTGTTATATCAGTACCGATTATGTATTTGATGGAAATTCTAATAAACCTTATCGAGAATATGATGCAACTAATCCTTTATCAATCTATGGAAAGTCTAAATTAGCTGGTGAGGTCATCGTTCAAAGTCTTTCGACAAGTTATTTTATAATTAGAACATCATGGCTTTATGGTTTCTACGGGAATAATTTTGTTAAAACAATGCTAAGAAAAGCTAAACAAGGTGAACCAATAAAGGTAGTTAATGATCAATATGGTTCACCAACTTATTCTGTTGATTTATCCAAATTTATTTACGAACTGATAAAAACCGAAAAATACGGCTTGTATCATGCTTCGAATTCTGGACAATGCAGCTGGTATCAGCTTGCGAAGACCATTTTCGATAAGGTTGGAATTACTATAAACATTGAAGCCATTTCAACCAGCAATGACCTAAGAGACGCAATTAGGCCTAAATATTCTGTATTAGATCATCTATCAATTCGTTGTAACGAAATGGATGAACTACCAGAATGGGAAGATGCGTTGAATCGTTTCTTAGTAGAGTTAGGAGAAATCACACCCCCCGGACCAAACGCCTCTATTGATTAATAAAGATGATACAACTTGGCTGAGCCATATTTTCCAGTTCAAAGTGAAGCAAAAAAAGAAAAACATACGTTGAAATTCGCAAGAGACATGACACGGTATAAATAAATAAATTGAACGATCAACACAATCATGATAACTTTTTGCTGAGTCGTTATCTTATTAATTAAGTAAGAGGTGAACCTGAATTTCGAAAGCTCATAAGAACGTGGTGGTAGCCGTCCAAGAGCGGTGGATTGACTGTAAATAAGTGGGGT
>NZ_JBBBNV010000070.1:1348-2504 GCF_037137075.1 Paenibacillus sp. y28 | reverse complement strand
ATCATGACCGTCTTACCATTCGCACTTGCCTGATGCGGCAAGTTGCTTGCGGCTACAGACTCCGTGATTATGCAACTGCTACCTGTGCAGCTTGCATAGTTATCGCCGCTACCGATTGCAATGTCATACTGCTTGACCGCTCCAAGGAATACACGAATATAGGTATCCTTGGTGGTTTGAGAGCAAGTTGTGGTCCCGTCATCATCATACGGATTCCAACATTTACTCCGGGTTACCATTTTAAAGGTCAGTGTAGGATGAACCGCCGCTACGTTTGCCCCGTTTTGTGTATCTAGATAGCCCCAATAAGGTGTTGGGCTTCGCCAGTCCGGATTGCGTGTGAAATAATACAATTTCGTTCCGTCCGGACTCGTAGCAATCGTCGGGAACACTAAACTACCAAGTCCGTTCCTGTTTGCGATAAACGTTTTCCAAATCAAATTGCCGGTAAAGCCGTATTTGTTCAGGTATACATTGTACGAGCTACCCACCTGTTCAAAGGACAAGCGATAGATTTGCTGGTCACTGGTCGCGCCCACCAAGTCTGGTGTGTAATACTTGAAAGGCTCTGTATTAAACATCCCTAGGCTATCGACTAAATAAGGTCCATAAATCGTTTGATAAGATACCGAGTTATTAATCAACCCTGGGCAGTACCACGAATAGGTTCCGTCAACATAACCCTTATCTACCAGTTTGGAAAGGGTGCTGTAGCTGCCGTTTTGCAATGCCTTCAGGTCATTAAGCAAGGTGTCCCTATAATTAGTGGAGCTGCCTCCATAGCGCTTCAACCCTATATACGTATTGTTCCGCAAATTCGGGTGACACACCGGCACTTCTGTGTCCTTATTAAATGTCGCCCGAGTTATACCATCCTTGACAACCAATACCTTCGAAGAACCGGAACCGAGCAAAAACGTCCCGCCACCGATGTAGTTCTGCGTTACACTGCTTAACCCTACGCTATGGGATGCAGAGGCTACCGTCCAAGCCCTGATCGTAACGTTATCCAAGTTCGGATAAAACTTTTTATCCATACTGTACGTATCCTTAAAATGCGTTGCGTCTGCAAAGTGAATCCCTTTCCAGTTAGAATCCCCCATCAGCGTATTGGCCGTGGTATTGTACCAATATTTTGGTTGAACGGCAGTATCCA
>NZ_JBBBNV010000070.1:0-1177 GCF_037137075.1 Paenibacillus sp. y28 | reverse complement strand
CGTAGACCCGGAAGCGGATTTGCCCCAGCTTGGATGGCGTAAACACAAGGGAGCCTACATCATCAAATATTTCATGCTGCTCCTCATCGTCAAAATCGCCGTTGCCGTTGGAATCATAGGACCAGTTCACCCACGTTTTGGCGATGATGTCCCCGTCCCGGCTGAAGGATTTGTTCTCCAGCATAATCGGCAGCTGCCGATAGGTTTTTTCCGGGTACACCAGCAGCGGAACGGGCGGCTCGTCCGGAATGACCTGGAGGGTATGCGTGTCCATATCCTCCGGCAGTGAGCGCAGCCCTGCGGAGTCGATGACCTCCAGCGTCATCTTGTGATTTCCAAGGGCATACAGCTTGGTCGGCAGCGCCGTTCCGGTATACTGGCCGTTCTCATCGAACACCTGCCAGATATAGGTTTGAATTTTCCGGCCTAGCGGGCTGTAGCTTTTCTCCCCTGAAATCGCCGGTTTAATAAGACGCCCTTCTTTCACCTCTTTGGCCCCGGTGATTTTGGGCTTCGGATTTGGCGCTGTGACCTCAACATAGGTGCTGGCTTCATAAGAGGCTCCCATGGAGTCCGTGATGACCGCGCGGACCCGATGAATCCCGATAACATCGGCCCGCAGGTTGCGGTAGATGGACGAATCGTTGACACCGATATAGCTGCCGCTTTTGTTAATCGCCTTAATCCAGTCGGTGTTGTTCGTATCATCGAAATACCAATAATACGTGAACGTATCTCCATCGGGGTCAGACGGACTTGGCGGCGTGGAGTACGGGTTGGTAATGACCCGCAGATTGAGTTTATCCCCTACCTCCACAACTTCAAGCGGGTAGATTCCCGTAGTGTCCCGATTATCGAAGAAGCCGATTTCAAAATACGGGGGCCGGTTCGTGCCGTCATCGACGATGAGGATCGGTTTGGGTTTAATCCAGGCAGTCTCCCCACAATTCGTTGTGATAATTTTCATCGTCACCTGATACGCCCCAGGAAGGAGATCCCCGCGATACTCTTGATACGTCAGCATTTTCTCCAACGTCTGTCCTTTGACTGTTGGGGTCATATATGTCTTCCCGTTGCTGCCGACAAACCGGAACACATGATACTCATAACCGCACGCGGCTGGAACATCAAAATCCTTAGGCGTAATCGGGATCGGGTCACGGAGAGTCACCTCGGT
>NZ_JBBBNV010000069.1:0-2614 GCF_037137075.1 Paenibacillus sp. y28 | reverse complement strand
GAGTTGCCCGCTCATCCCCATTCAAAAAAAATGATGAAATGTTTTCCATTTGGTATCTCTAGGGTGCGAAACGTCAGTTATACTCTAAAACTTCTTTACGTTGCCTGTCGGAGCGCGAATGGCAATGTTTTGTGTTGCATGTAGGTTTCGATTTTTCATTCCGTCAAATTGCTTCAGAGCTCAATATACAAACGAGAACCGTTCGGACACATATAGACCGGGCTAAGCTGAAGATTGAGCGAAATAAAATAAACGGCCTGTACCCTCTTGAAGTGCACCCCTTAGAATAGACATTGGAACCCCCCCCTAGGTTAATCGGATGAATTCTAAGGGGTGCATTTTTTATGGCGGTTAAAGGTCAGAAGCTTAAAACGTATTCAGAGGAATTGAAGAAAGAAGCCATTCGTCTTCATGTGGAGGAAAAGTGGACATATCGACAGATTACGGAACACTTAGAGCTTCATGACAAGGGTAGGGGCAAGAGATGGATGCGGAATATGAATTGGTGGGGGACGAGGAAACGTTAATTTTGGTGAAGCACTTGAGACAGTGAAGGAAGGCAAGCGACAACGAACTCCAAGCAAGCTCTGCCGGTTCAGGAAAATGTGCTTAACCGGGAGTTTACAGCGAGCAAGCCGAATGAGAAATGGGTAACGGACATGACCTATATTTCAACGAGCGAAGGCTGGTTGTATTTGGTGAGCGTAATGGACCTCTACTCGCGTAAAATCAAGGGCTGGCACAGGAGTGAAAGGATGACCAAAGAGTTTGTTTCTAAAGCCCTTACAACAAGCTTACGGGCGGTAGCATCCAGACAAAGGCTTACTCCATCACTCGGACCGCGGCAGCCAATATGCCTCCCTGGATTACCAAAAGCAACTTCAGATCTACGAAGTGACGGGCAGTATGGGCCGCAAAGGGAACTGTTACGACAACGCCTATATCGAGTCCTTTCACAGTGTCTTGAAGAAGGATTTGATTTACCTTCATCAATACGAGACGCGAGATGAAGCGAAGAAAAGCATCTTTGAATACATCGAGGTATTTTATAACAACCAACGCATTCATTCATCAATTGGGTATTACGCACCGTCTGAATTCGAACGTATGTACCTAAATCAGTCGGCGTAAGGAAAAAATCTGTGTCTACTATTTTGACAGAGGTCCAATTCTATGGGCTAGTTTAATTTTGGAAATTTTGCATAGTGAATCAACGTTTGCCGATTTATGAATTTCTTTGGTGTTGGTATTGATAATATAGGTTGCCATGATTTCACCTCCTTGCGCTAAAGCTCTATTATTATCAGAATTGCACACCAGTTATAAGAACTAATATTCGCATAAACGTATGTTCCGGTTAATCTCTCTCTACCTCTTCGAAGTATGAGTAATTTGGAGGAACAGTCCAAACAACGTGCTCGCCACCTTACTCCTGATCAAGAATAGGAGGAAGTTTACGGGGTTACTTAACAAGTGATTGAGCGAGAGAAACAGGGAAGGAAGCTTTTTAGCAATCAAGTCACCGAGTATCTGCTTGAAGCCAAGCTTATGTTATAATTCAAAACAAACAATAACACGGAGGACGTTATGCCATATCCAATAGAAGAAAAGTTTGTTGTTGCAGTTGCTTCTAGTGCGCTATTCAATCTTGAGGAATCCGATAAGGTTTTTCAGGAAAAGGGAGAAGAGGAATACCGAAAGTATCAACGAGAAAACGAGGGGGTTGTTCTCGAACCGGGCGTTGCATTTCCATTGATTAAGCGGTTGCTAATGATTAACGGACAGGAGCCCAACGACCAGCCGGTTGAGGTTGTCTTAATGTCGAGGAACGATCCCGATACAGGACTTCGCGTGTTTAAGTCCATTGAACATCACAAGCTTTCAATCTCACGGGCAGCCTTTGTGGCGGGCGGTAACCCGTTCATTTACATGGAAGCATTTAATGCTTCGCTGTTCCTTTCCGCTAATCTTAGTGACGTTAGAGCAGCACTTAGCAAGGGGCTTCCCGCCGCTCAGGTATTTCCTACGCAGTTTGTGGATGATGAGGATGAGCAGGAACTTCGAATTGCGTTCGACTTTGATGGAATCATAGCCGATGATTCTTCCGAAGGAATTTATCAAAATTTGGGGATGCAACGATTCCATGAGAATGAAAAGCAAAAAGCAAATGAGGCGCTCCCTCCCGGTCCACTAATTAAGTTTTTTGGAGAAATCGCTCGTTTACAACAACGTGAATGGGAAAAGAAACAAAAGGATGCATCATACAACCCCCGTGTCAGAATAGCTATTGCAACGGCAAGAAATGCACCAGCCCATGAACGAGTCGTTACAACTTTAAGAAGTCTAGGAATTAGGGTGGATGAAGCATTTTTCTTGGGTGGAATTGAAAAAGGAAGGGTGTTGAAGGTACTTCGCCCCCATATATTCTTCGATGACCAGGTAAGCCACATTGAAGGAGTATCGAGTGTCTCACCATCTGCTCATGTTCCGTTTGGGGTAACAAATATGGAGGATATCACTACGCCACCTCCCCAAACGGGAGTGTAAAATAAAAGCTGGAACCTTTGAAAACGATGGAGATGGGACATACTAAACCTATCAACAATCGAATTCG
>NZ_JBBBNV010000068.1:0-2686 GCF_037137075.1 Paenibacillus sp. y28 | reverse complement strand
TTCATGATGCCGCTGAGTAACGGCAGATAACCGACTTCATAGAAATTTTCCATTTGCATCGTTGTATCCACTCCTGACCCGACTCTCGATTCTAGAACTCTAGCATACACCAAAATTGGCCATTTTCAGAGTCGTAGGGGTGCGGAATGTGAGTTCAAAGCAAAAAGCCGCTCTGCCCCTTACTCGCAGAAACGGCTTAACATGTTTATATTCAGCAGCCTTAAAGGGCTGTGGTCGCCTTATTCAGCCTATTCATCACCTGAAGCGAACTTCAGGCCACCCGCCAGCTTCCAGGTGTTGGAGATCGCTACAATCTGATCCTTGGAATCGATGATGCGCACCTGCATTTCGCCGGCCTTCATCGCTTTGTCTCCGGCCTTGAATTGCAGCTCTCCGCTGTCGGTCCATCTTGTTTCCTGCGGCTTGCCGTCCAGGTACACCTTGCTTTGCGGCGGGAAGAACTGTCCGTTCACTGTATACCAATTGCCCGGACTGCCGGCTGCTCCCTCATTCCGGACAACCGCCGTTCCTTCACTGCTATTGCCGTCCCCGGTTCCATCCTCTGTTCCAGCGGACTGCTCCGGCCCGGACAACGGCTTATCTGCGGACGGCCCAGCGGCTCCCGCCTTGATTCCGCCGCCTCCTTCGTCCGTCCCGATTCCCGCAGCAGCCGTTACCGCCGCCGGGAATGTTGAACCGACAACACTGTCAATACGCGGCTTGCCTTTACCGAGAACGAAGCCTGGTGAGGTAATGCGGTCTTTCAAGGGACCGTAAGCATACTGCTCTCCGAACAAAACATCATACTGGAGCGTTTCGTAATCCTTCAGGCTTTCCGGATCAATGTTCATTCCGGCGTAGCTGCCAGCCGGCGGAATGACGGGCACCCGCTTCGACAGCTTCGCCAGGAAGTCGGTGTAATAGCTGCCCGGCAGCTCGGCTTTTTCCAGCACCAGCGGCCCGAGGAAGGAAGGACTAATCCCGATGTCCTGGCGCGGCGCTTTCCGGTAATTATCCCACACCACGACCGGGACGCGGAACAGCTTGTTCAGCGTATCCGAATCGTCCGGCAGCAAGTACCCGGCTTCGCGGTACGATTTATAATCGTCTCCGAGAGAAGGCAGATGATCCCCGAAAAACACAAGGATCGTCGGCTCCTTGCTCTCCGTGTAATAGTCCACCAATTGCTTCAGCATGCGGTCCGCTCCGGTCAGGCCCTGAGCCAAGGTTTCCAGTTGGCCGCGCACATCCTCTGACACGCCTCCCTCCACCTTAATTGTGTTTTCCTTAAACTTTCCAGGCAAGTAATGGAAATGATTTTCCATCGTATTTGCAAAAATAAAGTGCGGACCAGGCTCGCTTTCACTCTGTTCAATAATATTCCGCGCCACTTCACGGTCCGCAATATACGGCCCTTCGTAATCCTGCTCCATAAATTCCATACTGATGAATTTGCCGAACCCGAACCGCTTATACACATTCTTACTGTTAAAAAACCAGCTATGGTAAGGATTAATCGCCGCAGTAACATATCCCTGCCGGCCAAGAATGCCGGCCAAGGAATCTACATCCCGGTTGATGTATTGATTATACGGAATCGATCCCTGCGGCAGGAAGCGCATCGAATTACCGGTCAGCACCTCAAATTCTACATTGGCCGTACCGCCCCCGAATTGCGGGGACAGCATCCAGCCGCTGGAGTAATTTCGGGCCAGCTCATGGAAGGTCGGAATGGGGTCCCGGCTGAAGGTCACTCCGGGCAGCTGAGTCGGATCCCAGAACGATTCGCTAAGCACCACAATAATATTCGGCTTTACGCCGGACTGGCCGGAAGGACCGTTTGCCGGCTCCCCCTTCGTCAGCGCTTCGACTGCCGATTGGTCGTATTGGGCCGGCTTCTCATGGGCGTACAGCTTCGTATTCAGCACAAAGGTAAGGGCCAGGCCGTTCGTCTCCACATTTTGCGACTGATCCCATGTGATCTGATTAATTTCAAACAGATCGGGGAGGGAGACCGGCTTGCCAAGCCCGATCATCGCCAGCAGAAGCAGGCCAGCCGCCCCCAGCAGCGTGCGCTCCTTCCAGGCCCAGCGCAGCTTCATCCAATGGACCTTGTGGACCAGCCAGCCCATCAGCACCAGAAATCCGGCCAAGCTGATTGCAAGCGAAATGGTCATAATGTTATTCAAGTACTGCACCATTGCGCCGGTTTCGCCGCTAAGCACGAAATCCCAGGGCAGCAGCGGAACGCCCAGTGTTTTGGCTTTGACTCCGCTAATCAGACCGAGCAGACTGAACAAGCCGAAGGTTATCCATACCGCCCATTTGGTTCGGCCGATTACCGCTGTGAGCAGCAGCAGCACCGCCCCCACCATAATCAAGTTTAATGTCCAAGCGGAGATCTGCCCCCCCCAGTTCAACACCGCACTCCAGCCGCGGCGGTTTAAGACCTCCATGCACAGTAATATAATAAGAGCAAATACCGCCAGATGGCAGCGGGCAGAAATATAGCTTCGAATTCGTAAAAATAAGCTCCCCCAGTTCATTGTCGTCCGCCCGTCCTTCTCTATTTATGTTTTCTTTCACTAGCGTTGCATTAATTTTCCCTGAATCTTCATAATTTTCTGTATTTATCTCATTCAGACGCAAAAAAATCCTTTACAATGGATTGGCAGGTAGTTCCTGT
>NZ_JBBBNV010000067.1:0-2874 GCF_037137075.1 Paenibacillus sp. y28 | reverse complement strand
GAAGGACGTGGCGAACGACGAAATGCCTCGGGGAGCCGTAAGCAGGCTTTGAGCCGGGGATGTCCGAATGGGGGAACCCGCGTATCTTAATCGATACGTACTCTCACTTGAATCCATAGAGTGGGCAGAGGCAGACCAGGGGAACTGAAACATCTAAGTACCCTGAGGAAGAGAAAACAAACGTGATTCCGTCAGTAGCGGCGAGCGAACGCGGAGGAGCCTAAACCTGGGTGACTTGTCACCCAGGGGTTGTGGGACGTCAATATGAGCGAGGCAGCGTAGACGAAGGGTCTGGAAAGGCCCATCAGAGAAGGTGAAAATCCTGTAGTCCAAACGCTGCGCAGCTCTAGACGAATCCCGAGTACCGCGGGACACGAGAAATCCCGTGGGAATCTGGCAGGACCATCTGCTAAGGCTAAATACTACCTAGCGACCGATAGCGAAGCAGTACCGTGAGGGAAAGGTGAAAAGCACCCCGGGAGGGGAGTGAAATAGAACCTGAAACCGTGTGCTTACAAGAAGTCAGAGCCCAATCTAGGGGTGATGGCGTGCCTTTTGTAGAATGAACCGGCGAGTTACGTTCCCGTGCAAGGTTAAGTTGAAGAGACGGAGCCGCAGCGAAAGCGAGTCTGAATAGGGCGACTTAGTACGTGGACGTAGACCCGAAACCGGGTGATCTACCCCTGGCCAGGGTGAAGGTGCGGTAACACGCACTGGAGGCCCGAACTCACGAGCGTTGAAAAGCTCGGGGATGAGTTGGGGGTAGCGGAGAAATTCCAATCGAACCCGGAGATAGCTGGTTCTCCCCGAAATAGCTTTAGGGCTAGCCTCGAGGAACCGAGTAACGGAGGTAAAGCACTGATTGGGTGCGGGGCCCGCCAAGGGTTACCAAGTCCAGTCAAACTCTGAATGCCGTATACTTAGACTCGGGAGTCAGACGGTGAGTGCTAAGATCCATCGTCAAAAGGGAAACAGCCCAGATCATCAGCTAAGGTCCCCAAGTGTGTGTTAAGTGGGAAAGGATGTGGAGTTGCACAGACAACCAGGATGTTGGCTTAGAAGCAGCCACCATTGAAAGAGTGCGTAATAGCTCACTGGTCGAGTGACTCTGCGCCGAAAATGTAACGGGGCTAAACACACCACCGAAGCTATGGCTTGAACGTAAGTTCTTGGGTAGGGGAGCGTTGTATGCACGCTGAAGGCGTACTGTAAGGAGCGCTGGAGAGCATACAAGTGAGAATGCCGGTATGAGTAACGAAAAGACAAGTGAGAATCTTGTCCGCCGAAAGACTAAGGGTTCCTGGGGAAGGTTCGTCCGCCCAGGGTAAGTCGGGACCTAAGGCGAGGCCGAAAGGCGTAGTCGATGGACAACAGGTTGAAATTCCTGTACCACCGTAACCGTTATGAGCAATGGGGTGACGCAGAAGGGAAGAGACGCGAGCTGATGGAATAGCTCGTCCAAGCAGTAAGGCTGGTGTGTAGGCAAATCCGCACACTGTAAGGCTGAGCTGTGATGGGGAGGGAAATATAAGTACCGAAGGTCTTGGGCTCAAGCTGCCAAGAAAAGCCTCTAGCCAGGTGAAGGTGCCCGTACCGTAAACCGACACAGGTAGTCGAGCTGAGAATGCGAAGGCGCGCGGAAGAACTCTCGTTAAGGAACTCGGCAAAATGACCCCGTAACTTCGGGAGAAGGGGTGCCTCGGTAGGGTGAATAGCCCGAGGGGGCCGCAGTGAAAAGGCCCAAGCGACTGTTTAGCAAAAACACAGGTCTGTGCGAAGCCGCAAGGCGAAGTATACGGGCTGACGCCTGCCCGGTGCTGGAAGGTTAAGGGGAGCGGTTAGGGGTAACCCGAAGCTGTGAACCGAAGCCCCAGTAAACGGCGGCCGTAACTATAACGGTCCTAAGGTAGCGAAATTCCTTGTCAGGTAAATTCTGACCCGCACGAATGGCGTAACGACTTGGGCGCTGTCTCAACGAGAGATCCGGTGAAATTTTAGTACCTGTGAAGATGCAGGTTACCCGCGACGTGACGGAAAGACCCCATGGAGCTTTACTGCAGCTTGATATTGAACTTTGGTACAATCTGTACAGGATAGGTGGGAGCCTGAGAGCTTGGTGCGCCAGCATCAAGGGAGGCGCCGTTGGGATACCACCCTGATTGTATCGGAGTTCTAACCTGGTACCGTTATCCGGTACGGGGACCGTGTCAGGTGGGCAGTTTGACTGGGGCGGTCGCCTCCTAAAAAGTAACGGAGGCGCCCCAAGGTTCCCTCAGAATGGTTGGAAATCATTCGAAGAGTGCAAAGGCAGAAGGGAGCTTGACTGCGAGACCAACAAGTCGAGCAGGGACGAAAGTCGGGCTTAGTGATCCGGTGGTACCGAATGGAAGGGCCATCGCTCAACGGATAAAAGCTACCCTGGGGATAACAGGCTTATCTCCCCCAAGAGTCCACATCGACGGGGAGGTTTGGCACCTCGATGTCGGCTCATCGCATCCTGGGGCTGAAGTAGGTCCCAAGGGTTGGGCTGTTCGCCCATTAAAGCGGTACGCGAGCTGGGTTCAGAACGTCGTGAGACAGTTCGGTCCCTATCTGTCGCGGGCGTAGGAAATTTGAGAGGAGCTGTCCTTAGTACGAGAGGACCGGGATGGACGTACCGCTGGTGTACCAGTTGTCTCGCCAGAGGCATGGCTGGATAGCCAAGTACGGAAGGGATAAGCGCTGAAAGCATCTAAGCGTGAAGCCCCCCTCAAGATGAGATTTCCCAGTATGTAAGACCCCTTGAAGACGACGAGGTAGATAGGTTCGGGGTGGAAGCGCGGTAACGTGTGGAGCTGACGAATACTAATCGGTCGAGGGCTTATCCAAGATACA
>NZ_JBBBNV010000066.1:0-3042 GCF_037137075.1 Paenibacillus sp. y28 | reverse complement strand
CCTTAGGATATCATGTACTCGCTTGATTGGGTTATTTTTCATGTGTCGATTTTCAACGAGAACTTTTCACTGTCCAGATTTGATAGCAGGTGAGAAAATGGATTTAAGTATAGTAATGGTAAATTATAATACAACTAATCTTACCCGTAACGCTCTAAACTCTATATATGCATCTCAAACAATATTTTCTTATGAGGTGTATTTAGTTGATAATAATTCACCCGATAGATCAATTGAGGAAATTCGATTCGAATTTCCTCAGGTTGTTTTTATTCAAAATGAGCAAAATGTAGGCTTTGCGAGAGCAAATAATCAGGCAATCAGACTGTCCCAAGGAACTTATATTCTATTACTTAATTCAGATACTGAAATTAATGTGGACACTCTTCAGATAGTGATTTCTTATATGCAAGAGAATCACGATGTAGGAGCTGTCGGATGCAAAATTGTTTTGCCTGATGGTAGTTTAGATAAAGCATGTAAGAGAGGATTTCCAACTCCAAGTGCTGCATTTTTTTATGCATCAAGAATCTATAAATTGTTTCCCAATAAACCCAGATATAATCAATATCAATTAGGTCATTTAAACCCAGATAAAGTACATTCGGTTGATAGTTTAGTGGGAGCTTTTATGCTGGTCAGAAAAAAGGTAGTTGAACAGGTTGGTTATTTAGATGAACAATTCTTTATGTATGGTGATGATTTGGATTGGTGCTATCGGATAAAGAAAGATGGATGGAAAATTATATATTACCCGAAAACAACAATCTTACATTACAAAAGTGCCAGCAGCAAGAATAAATCCTATAAGATAATTTATGAATTTCACAGGGCGATGTTTCTATTCTATAGAAAACATTATCGCCGGAAATATCCTTGGTTTGTAACAGGTTTCGTATACATTGGTATTTTTGCAAATATGGTTTTGGGGATGATAACTAGGCGATTTATGCAAACATAATAGTTCCAGGTTAAACTTTCTGATTTAGCCTCGGCTAGTTTGACTAGCTGGAAGAGAAAGAGCCGTCAATCCGGTAAGATGTTCACCCTGAATTTCGAAAGTACCACGCTCTGAAAACGTGAAAAAGGGCCCAAATCTTTGGTAGAATGGTGTTTGTCGAGAACACTACACCCAAAGAGAGCCATTCCTGTAATGAAGTAATTTGCCCTTTGAAAATAAAAAGCGCCTCCTGTATGCTGGGTCTTGGAATGGTAGACATTCACTGCCCTAATTGAAGGAGGACGCTCTACATGAAGTATAAACTGAAACAAAAGCAAAATCAACGAATTACACGAATTACCGAATCGACCCTGGTTGTCGGTGCAGATATTGCCCAAAAAATACATGTGGCTCGAGCGGTGGATTTTCGTGGTATCGAACTTGGGAAGGATTGCGTATTCCATAACGATCAGACAGGACTAACGAAGCTAGCAACGTGGATGAAGAAACTTGGGCAAGCACATGGCAAAACGGATATTGTCTTTGGCATTGAGCCTACCGGACACTACTGGTTTCCGTTAGCAGCATTTCTGAAAGAGCAAGACATTCAGGTCGTCGTCGTGAATCCGCATCATGTCAACAAGACGAAAGAGCTTGAGGATAATTCACAGACGAAGAGCGACTACAAGGATGCCAAAGTCATCGCGGATCTCGTTCGAAACGGGAAGTACTCCGAGCCCAAACTGCCGACGAAGGAATACGCGGAGTTGCGTATCCTGATGAACCTTCGGGAGAAAGTGGCGGACAGCCTAACGCAAGTGAAAGGCCGTATTGGTAATTGGTTTGACCGGTTCTTCCCCGAGTACGCTAGCGTATTCAAGGACTGGAGCGGGAAGGCATCGCTGATGACAATGCGAGCGTTCCCGCTGCCAGCGGACATCGTCACTAAGGGGGTCAGAGATGTCCTGGCTCACTGGAAGACGGAAGTGAAGCGCGGCGTAGGAATAAAGCGTGCGGAGCAACTGTGTACTGCAGCTGCTGCCTCCATTGGACTGACCGAGGGGGCCATAGCGGCTCGAATGGAGCTGCGCACTCTGCTGGGGCAGTTCGACCTGTTCAGCGAACAGCTTGAAGACATTATGGAACAAGTGGTGCAGAGCCTGGAGAAGATTCCGGGAGCGGCGAAAATGATGACCGTGCCGGGAGTTGGAGCCATCACCGTAGCCGGGTTTCTGGCTGAAGTTGGCGATCTGAACAACTACGATCACGGTCAACAAATCATTCGACTCGCGGGTCTGAATCTCACAGAGAATAGTTCGGGCAAGCGAAAGGGCAAGACGGGGATTAGCAAGCGTGGGCGGTCGCGTCTACGGGCGCTCTTGTTCCGCGCAGTGATGCCGATGGTGGCCAAGAATGAAGCGTTTAAGGCGCTCCACAAGCACTATACGACGCGAAGTCAGAATCCGCTGAAGAAGAAACAGTCCATTATCGCCTTGTGTGGAAAGCTGATTCGAGTCCTGCATACGCTGGGGACCAAGCAAAGAGGGTACAACGCCATTGAAGTGATAGGACCTGTTCGACACTTTCAAATGCAGCAAGGGGCCGCATAAATCAAAGAAGCAATCGCCTGTAAAAACGCGTTATTCACAAGTGAACAACTTTACATCGGAAGCACCGGAGAAGCCGAAGCACAAGATTCCATAAGGGCCACGACCCAGTAAGAGAGCAAGAATCGGCCTCCACCCCTTGAGAGGTAGAACGAAGGAATGTAAGGGCATAGACCCCGTGTGACATGGGAGGGTAAACCCCAAGGGAGAATGTGGAGATCCACTGTGCGATCATAACAACTATCCACCGTTTTGGAACAAAATGATCCTAAGCTCTGTTCCCGCCTACGCTCTTACAGAGAATCGTGGTGCAAACCACATTCTCGACCAGTACCTCTTAAGCTGTCAAAGTTGAAATCTTGAGAATATGCGAGAAAACAGGAGAAAACGTTACTTTATAGTGGGAGGAGCACCTTTCAGGTGAAGTCTACCACACCCATCCGTAAAATCAAGAGCGAATTTTCGTTGCAAAACACCACAAGCTTCGGTGGCGTC
>NZ_JBBBNV010000065.1:0-3380 GCF_037137075.1 Paenibacillus sp. y28 | reverse complement strand
GATCTGGTCACCAAGGCGAAAGCTAGCGCCACTGCTTACGAGTTCCCCGCCGCTAAGAAACAAGGACGGGGACGCCCGCCGAAGAAAGGGGCAAAGATCAAGCTCAAGGAGTTGTTTCACACCCGGGCAACAGAATTCCAAAAGGCTACCGTGATGCTGTATGGCAAGGAAGAGACCCTATCCTATTTGTGTCTGGATCTTCTCTGGGGTCAAAAGTTATACCAGCCTTTACGGTTTGTGTTGGTCCTGCGCGGAGAGAAAGCCTCCATTTTAGTGAGTACGGACATGACGCTGGCCGCGACAACGATCATTTCGTTATACGGTTACCGGTTCAAGATTGAATGTACGTTCCGGGAAATGAAGCAAGTCATCGGTGCGTTCGGCTACCGTTTTTGGAGCAAATCGTGCCCCAAGCTCAACCGGTATCTGCACAAGACCGAGAAGCATCCGCTAGAACAAGTGAAGTGTGTACAAGAGCAAAAGCGAATTCAGCAAACGATTGAAGCCATTGAAGGCTTCGTCATGTGCGGTTGCATCGCAATGGGCTTGATTCAGATGATTGCGCTGAAGTTTTCGACGTCCACGCAAGGCTTGTTCTGGCGCTATTTGCGAACACCTTCGAAGGCGATCGTCTCCGAAGCAACCGTCGTGGTGTATTTGCGCCAAACGATTTTGCGCATGTTTGCCCTTCAACCGGATTTGCCAATAACCCAATTAATTCGTTCCAAACAGGAAAAACTCAGTAACGATGTGGATTTTCTGGCTTCTTAACCATTAGAACTTTTCACTGTCCAGTTCATTAAAGCAATTACAAATTTCAATCCTACACCCAAGTATACCATCAAGTTGACAAAAAAATTGTAATTTTGTCGAAAATGCTTTTCTGTGAAAGGATTTTAAGCTCGTAGCAGCTACTACATGCAAATTCCGGTTTTAAATGTGTGAATCTGAGCGACGAAATGAAAAAAAGAACAATAGGATGCCCGGTACACCCCACCCACTTCGGAAGTACGATGTTTATCTCTTTTCGGTTTTGGCTATGCTGTTAAGCTGCAGGCCGAGCAGGCTCTGGCCCACCCTCGATATAGGCAGTCTTTGTCTTCAGCATCATGTAGATGATCGTCAGGATTTTGCGAGCCAGGGCAATGAGTGCTTTCTTCTTCCCGCGGCGAGCGGCCATTTTCCAAAATCGAGCCGACAGGCCAGACTTTCGGCACTTCGTTGCGGCCCAGGCTGCCTCGCATAACGCGGTTTTCACATGCGGATTCCCCTTGCGCGTGCGTGTACTTTTTTTTACCCGCGCTTTCGTGGTTGCCAAGAGCAACGCCTGCCCAAGAAGCCAGATGGTCGGCTGTGGGAAACTGCTCCATGTCGACACCAATTTCGGCAATAATTGCAGAAGCGGTCACCGCACTTACACCCGGAATGGTTTGAATGAGCGTATGGGCTTCCTCGTACGGTTGCAGATGCGCTTCGATCTCGCCATCGAGTGCGGCGATGGATTGCTCCAGAAACGCAATATGCTCCCAGCAATTGCGAATCATGAGCATTTGATGGGAATTCAGCGTCCCGAACAAGGAGTCGGCAACACGCTTCGCATTTCGCTTGATGTTGCCGTGTACGCGATGCTCGATGTCATCGGCATCGACATAGCCTTGCGTGAGTAGACGCTCCAGCAAGTTTCGACCGGACACGCCGAATACATCGGAAATGACAGTGCCCAGCTTGACGTTCGATGCCTCCAGCATTTTTTGAATTCGGTTTTTCTCCGCCGTCAAGTTGCCGACCCGTTTCTTGCGAAGTCGGGTTAAGTCGCGAAGCTCCCGGAGGTCTTCGGCAGGCACGAAGCTTTTTTCGATCAGGCCGACACGGAGCAACTTGGCGATCCACTCGGCATCACTGACGTCCGTCTTGCGACCAGGCACATTCTTAATACGTTGAGCGTTTGCCAGCGCGATGTCGAAGTAGCCTTCCAAGATATTGTAGACAGGCTTCCAGTAGATGCCTGTACTCTCCATCGCAATGTGCGTGACCCCTTCAGATTCGAGCCAGGTCATTAAAGCAAACAGGTCTTTGGTCATCGTGGGAAACGTCTTTGTTTCGAAGCGCAGCGTCTCGTCTGCTTCTCCAATCAGTACGCAAGCGACAATGGTTTCCTTATGGACATCCAGTCCAGCACATCGGGTAAGTAACACTTCCATTTTCTATTCCTCCATCTAAGTGTAATGGACGATTGGCGCATTCGTATGAGGTCTCCATTTTTCTGTACGCGGTCGTTCAGCTAACAAGCGCTGAGCCAGCATGGGGTTGTGCACAATACGAATGCTCACAGTTTTTAGGACAGGGTCGAACCACCAAAAAGCGCCACGTATTTCTGTCCAATCGCCGTATTATTCAGTATGGAAGAGATTGCGTCGCGCTAAACCCCACTTTCATGCTGGGGATGCGACGTGAAGTCATGATTGTTTTTATGAAATAAAATCATAGCCCGATGAAACTCATAGATGATTTTGTAAGGCTTTTTTCGACTGCTGGCTCCTTTGTAATGAATAATATGCGTCTTGGGATAATACATGATTTCCCATCCTGCTTGCTTGATACGATAACACCAATCAATATCTTCCCCATACATAAAAAAATCCTCATCAAGACCTCCTACCTGTTGAACAACTTCCTTACGAACCATCATAAACGCCCCAACCAGAGAATCAACAGGATAAGTTTCATCGGGATTTAAATAGGGCACTGCTTCATTGGAAGCCGGTTCGGGCGCTTGAAGCGGTGCTGACACTTCGATGATTTCGTTCAATTCCGTCAGACGCTTGCGGAAATGTGTCATCATCGAAGAATGGAACGGCGGCTTCATTACGAAGCCGGGTAGATCCGTGCATGTAGGGATTTTGGCTGATCAACGCCAAGGTTTCTCGGTCGGTCAGTTGCATCCGCTCCTGAATAATGAGTGCGCCGAGCCCCATCCGCAGGCTGATGGTTTGCTGCCCAGGAAAGGTGTCTTGTCTTTGAAGAAACGACCGTATTTCTGTTCGGCCGCTGCCCACGGTACGAGCCGCGCCAACTGCACCCAGCGGTTCTCTTCGTCCAGTTTCCCACTAAAGGGCAGAAGAAATCGTCTGGCAGGATCATTTGATTTTCGAGATGCGCGGTCGGCTTGAACACCTTCGTCACTCCATTTTGCAAGGGTTTTGGTTGATCTACGAGCATTTCCTTTGCATATGATTTCGACAAACAAGTCCCAAAACCCTTGTTATTATGCGTTTTCCAGCCTTTTTTGAGCCTTCAGCAAGCCCTAAATAGGGCTTGCTGAACAAGATTTTTACGCAACCTTCGCCTGACGGACAATGAAAAACTGTAAAAATCTGAAA
>NZ_JBBBNV010000064.1:0-3423 GCF_037137075.1 Paenibacillus sp. y28 | reverse complement strand
CCTTAGGATATCATGTACTCGCTTGATTGGGTTATTTTTCATGTGTCGATTTTCAACGAGAACTTTTCACTGTCCAGAATTAATAAATATCGCACTTTTATGATTTACACGAAACAACATACTCATCAAATAATTTTTGAGCACGTTTTAGCTGAGACTTTACTGAAGCAGTGCAACCTTGGAACTCTTCTTTACATTTTAAGGAAGATATTACATCAGTGTTTCCTTCGTAAACCTCATTACTGTTTGAGGCTAAAATTCTCATTATACGTCTAATTCTTGAAAGAACATCCCCCGCTGCCCTTCCAGTGTAGCCTTTTTCATCTTTAAGCCATTGTACAAAACCTACATCCCTTTTATTAAAATTACCTCCCACATAATCTAAAAGGCACTTCGCTACGTAATAGGCTAATTTAACAGGTACAGCATTACCAATAAGTTGATTGTTAATTGTATCGGATTCTAGCCATTTAAAATTATCTGGGAACGTCTGTATACTAGCTCTCTCCCTCATGGTTAGAGACCTAATTCCAGTTGTGACACGCACTGGATCTTGTGCGTGAATCTTGTATTCAGGAGGCATGGGTCTATTGCTCCCCCTTATGGTTGGGGCTGGCTCAAAAACAGAAAAAATTCCACGTCTCTCATACGTCCGTGGATGTCTGTAATAGTACTCTAAATTAAATTCATCGCCTAAATAATCTTTAACTGTCAGAGGAAGTTCTGTAAGATTTGCCGCTAACACACCATCTATAAATCCGTCACTTTTATGTAATCCACCTATACAAAAAAATCTTTTTCTGTTTTGTGGGACTCCAGAGTAACTCGCATTAACAACTCTTTCCGACAAACCATAGCCAGCTGCTTTTAATATTTTTCTGGCATTTTTATAAACAGAGCTTAAATGGACTCTCTCTACGTTCTCCATGACAAAGTAGGCCGGTCTAACCTGAGAAACTATTTGAGCAAAAGATAGTGTTAATTCAGCTCGTTTTCCCTCAATTCTGTTCCCGGCTTGAGAAAAATCTTGACATGGTGGTCCTCCTATAATCAAATCTATGTCTAGAGTGGAAATAAACTCACTAACCTTTTCCCATTCATGTAAATCATATTCGTAAACGGGATGCTCAAAATTCATCCTATAACAAGACACCGCTGCATCCCATTTTTCAAAGGCAGCCACTATTGTGTAACCTGCATCTAGAAAACCCTTACTCATACCGCCGCATCCAGCGAATAAATCAGCAACACGCACCGTAATCCCTCCCTTAAATTTCAATTTTATTGTTTTGTTACACTGACGTCAATATTTTAAGATATCAAACCTAATAACTGGTTTTATATTAAAATAATGTATATTTGTAATTAAAGTAACAGCTAAGGTCCTGGGTTTAGTTAATATCGTTCCTAACATTTCCATTAAAATTGCAGCGACAAGATTCCTATCTTCGCGTGGCAAAAAATTCGCAATTTAAGTGGTAATTGATTTCGACCTCGGTTGTTCATAGACAAATCACCTTCTGGAGTGCTACGATAAAAATGCAGTCGAAAAACCCCCTCGTATGAAATAAAATGAAAGCTGACGAGGGGACGAGAGACAATGAAACGATACGACAAAGCATTTAAAGAAGAAGCAGTAAGATTGAGCGATGAGATTGGACCAAAGAAAGCCGCCGAGCAGTTAGGCGTATCCTACTATACGTTGCAGGAATGGAGAAAGCGAAGAAAACCCTGCACGGCGACGGAGCGCATATCGGGAGCGGACACGCTTATGCACCTGCCGATAAGACTGCGCGTGAAATCGAATTAGAAAAAGAAATAAGCGAGTTGCGCCGTGCAAATGAAATTCTCAAGGATGCACTCGGTTTTTTCGCAAAAGACCGGAAGCGGTAAAGGCATACCAGCTCTATGCTTACATCCGTGAACGACGGAATCAGTGGACCGTCAAGGCGATGTGCGAAGTGCTTGCTGTCAGCGAATCGGGCTATTACCGTAGCTTGAAGCCCATTCCCAAACAGGAGCTGCAGCAGCTTCTTCTGGTCAAAATCAAAGACATCATTGGAGAACATGAAGACAACCGAAATTACGGTGTCCAGCGTATTCTGCTGGCGCTGTCACAAATAGAGATCACGACCAGCTACAGCACGTCTACCGAATCATGAAGAGGCATGGCCTGCTGAAGAAAGTGAGACGTCATCCCAACGGCATTACACGCGAGGATGCCGCAGCTCAAAAGAGCGAGAACCTGATCCAGAGAGACTTCCGATCCTCAGCACCCAACCAAAAATGGCTGTCGGATATCACCGAAATCCCTTGTTCAGACGGCAAGCTCTATCTGTCTGCAATACTGGATTGTTTTAACGGAGAGATCGTGGGCCTCGCCATGGACGACAACATGCGCAAGGAGCTCTGCATCCAAGCTTTTGAGAACGCCTGTAAAGCAAGAAATGCTCGGGGGATGATTTTCCACAGTGATCGAGGCAGTCAATTCACGAGCCGTGCGTTTCGAGAGCGTCTGGCTAAACGAGATGCCCTTCAGAGCATGAGCGGCACAGGTCGTTGTTATGACAATGCAAGAATGGAAAGCTTTTTTGCTACGCTAAAGAAAGAAGCTGTACAAGATCAACACGGAGCGCTATCCGATGGCCTATATGAAATCGGTCATCTTCAGATACATCATGGTCTACTACAACAGACGGAGGGTCTACACCTCTAATCCAGGGGGCTGGCCCCCAGCTATTTATCGTGAAAGAATGCTATCACAAGCAGCTTAGTAACGGGATTTCTGTATGAGGGTGTTTTCAAACTGCACTTTTTTTTGACAACTCCAATCTCAATAGCCATACTCGCTTCCCCCTAAGTTAAATTGATATTCATTGTGGCTCACTTGTACACTCACAAGCAGCAACATAAGTTCACCTCATCAGCTGTAATTTTATTAATCCGACAATTTACCCATAATTTCATATTTATTAAGTAATTCCATTGCCAACTCTCCTGATTTAAACACATCTGTACGATCATAGAGAGGATAGTAACGATGAGTCTTATCGTCGGTTCCAGTACCAGCCGCTGCCGCATACCTAAAAGCAGACGGTAATTCCCGACCCTGTGGAAGAATTGGGATACCAAAATCTTGACACCGAGTTTTTGTAAGCAATACAGCAAATGGGTAAGGCTCTTGTGTCCATCGCTTGCTGGACGGGATGTAGTAAGGCAGTCCCGTCTCCAGTACTTCTGCTTTACTGTACCAGCCCTTTTCGTTCGGCATATACGATTCCCCCTGTGAAGTTGGTATTGCAAAAATAATGACTTCGCATCACTAGCGTTGCATTAATTTTCCCTAAATCTTCATAATTTTCTGTATTTATCTCATTCAGACGCAAAAAAATCCTTTACAATGGATTGGCAGGTAGTTCCTGT
>NZ_JBBBNV010000063.1:0-3742 GCF_037137075.1 Paenibacillus sp. y28 | reverse complement strand
TTTCAGATTTTTACAGTTTTTCATTGTCCGTCAGGCGAAGGTTGCGTAAAAATCTTGTTCAGCAAGCCCTATTTAGGCAGCGGCCGTTTCCGGTATTTCACTTGGGGGCGGCTGTTTTTTTAGCTATTGTGAATGGCTTCTCCCACTTTCCCCTGGTACATGCACTTCTGGGCCGCTGCCTACATACAATGTAACAAAGCCGCGCAGCTGGCGGGCGGGACATCGAAGCATAACGTACTGCGGCGGTTTGCTCAGGGGGACGCCCGTTCACGAAACCTGCTGATTGAACATAACCTGCGGCTGGTGGCGCATATTGTGAACACGATGTGAACACGAATCAACGTCAGGAAACAGCCCGGTTTGTGTGCAGCGGACGGTTTGTGAGGGGAGGGAGGACGAGCCATATGGGGGATAAGCCGGTCCGGTAGGTCCGGCTTTTTGCTTCTTCTTGGTTCGGGTGGTGTATGTTATACTGGTGATAAAAGAGCGGGAAAGCTTATGACAAGGGGTGACATCGAATGGAAAAGGTCAATTCACTGGAAGATTTAATGGAGAACATATCGAATATGAGCCGCGACAATTCCGTGTACCAATTTCATATTCCAGGGAAAGGAAAGTTCACTCTCGTTTTGCAAGAGGAAGAGCAGCGGTCCATTCAAGCTGATGTTGAGGCTAGTCCGGAATTGAAGGCCATGATTGAACAAAGCAGGAAGGAATTCAAGCTTGGCAAAGCGATGAGTACATCGGAGTTACTGAACTCCTTATCTCCAGAGGATTTTCGGTCATGAACCGTGTAGTTTTATGGTCTCCGACAGTAAGATACAAGCTCTCTCAATTTCGCAGCGAGCGATTTACCCCCGAGGAAACGTACGATTTCATATCTCAATTCATTCTAGAAACAGAAGTTATACTCACCAATCCTATTATAGGCAAAGCATATACAGAGGAAAGCGGCACTTATGTAGGACTGTCGCGTATCGTAGTGAAGAGGTTTAGGATTTACTACGAACAGCGTGAGAATGAAGTTTGGATTGTTGCTGTTTTATTTCCCGGAGAGAAATGAAGAATGATTGCTCAAATTGTATAATTGGGAGGAAAACAGTTATTTATGCCCTGCCAAATAAGCCGAACCAACAAATTTCTAAGGACGATTGCTCCATTGACGATATCCTTGAATCGGCTGGAATTTTAACTCCGGAACAAGCTGCGCATTTGACCGATGAAATTAGAAGGATGCGTGAAGAAGAATGGGATTGAATCTAATAGCAAACCCATTGTAACTCCGTCCGCCGGATACAATGGGTTTGTTTATATACTCGGAATACCACAATGGAGAACTGACGATCATGGTTTATAGATGCAGAATCGAACTGAATGAGATCGCCCCGAAAATATGGAGGGAGTTTCAATTTCATCCGGACGTGATGTTTCACCAGCTTCACAAACTCATTCAAGTAGTCATGGGATGGGAAAATTATCATTTGTACGAATTCCATGTGAATGGACAAGTTGTCGGGCTGCCTGATCCGACATTCGAGCATATGGAAGACCGTGAGGTGTTGAACGCACGTAGGGAAACCGTTAAGAAGCATGTTCAAGAGGAAAATAGCTCATTTACCTACGTCTATGATTTTGGCGATGATTGGCAGCACACGGTTACGTTGATCAACATCGATTCAATGACATCGGATCCAGCACCCTTATGTCTGGATGGAGCCCGCAGCTGCCCGCAGGAAGATGTGGGAGGTGTCTGGGGGCATCAGCATCTGATCGAAGTCTTGCTCACTCCCAATCATCCGGAGCGGGAACATTTTATCGAATGGGTTCGCAAAGGTTATGATCCCGAACATTTCTCCAGCGAAGAAGTGAATCGGGAAATCCAGCGGTTGAAGGACAAGCTGATCCCAAAGGTACTGATTAAGCGGCCGGAGGGTAATAAGCCTGTAAAGCTGACGAAATCGGCGCTGAATAAGCATCTGAAGCAGCTAAATAGCGACCAGCTTATCGATTTGGTCAAGGCTTGTTATGGCGCCAGCAAAGATATGGAGAGGTTCCTTGCCGTAAGAATACTGGGCGATGAAGCGGTAGAATCCTTGTTTCAAGAATACCGCAAGAAGGTGGAGCAAGAGTTTTTCCCTGAACGTGGTCATGGGAAGCTAAGACTTCAAGAAGCGAAACAAGCAATATCAGAATTCGAAAGACTAACCGAAAGCGTCCCGTTCAGTCTGAAATTGAAGCTGATTTACGTGGAAAATGGAGTCGACTTCACCCTAAGCTACGGGGATATCGATGAACGCTTTTACTATAGTATGGCGTCCATGTATGCCGATATCATCGATCAAGTGAATGAAGATGAAACGGCCGTGTTGTTCGACGAATTCGAGGAGCGTCTTGAAGCCGTTGTTTCGAAAACAGAAGGGATCGGCTGGGGTTTTCATGACAACTTAGCTGAATTGTATGCTCAAATACGTTGGATTTAGGTGAGGGGCTTTATGCGCGTCAGGAAGCAAAAGATGCGGACTAATGCTAATTCGGAGTCCGCAGGGCTGTTGGAACAAGACGAGAATTTCTACTTTATCGCCGGATATACGGAGGGCGGATTTCCTTATGGTACTACGTGGAAGGAATATGAGGCGGAACAACGTGGCGAGTCCAGAAAAATGGCCGCAGATGGAGGAGAACCGATGAGAGAATTGAAATTGACCAAGCAGCAGCTGCAGGAGATCGTGGATGCCTACGACATGTACGTAGAAGGAATAGAGTCCTTCCTGAATATTGAAACCGGCGAAGTCGTTACGTTGCGGACATTTGATAGGGATGAAGAGGATGAAGAGTTAAGCGATATCATTGAAGAAGGCTTCAATGAAATATACTTTCGGCTTCCCAAGCGAGAGTCGGATGAAGGGTACGCGGATATGATGGATTTTGCAGCAACGATTGAAGACAAAAAGCTTCACTCCATGTTAATGAACATATTAAGCGGCGGCAAGAAAATATTCCGAAGATTCAAGGATGCTTTATCTTCCGATAGCAAAGAGTTAGAGCGATACTACCAGTTTGTTGAAGAGCAGAATCGCAAACGTGTTTCGGATTGGCTGGAATCCATTCCTGAGTTGATACTTGAGTAATACAGAATTGATTAGGCAGGGATTCCGGTGATGAGGGTGGACGAGCTTTCTGTGCAGATTCATTGCCTTGTTGACCTTACCCAATCAAAGTGAGCTAATTCGAAAGCGAGGAAGAACATGATATTTGAAATTACAAGCAGTATGGAGAGGGAAATTAGAGAATGGGATCAATGTATCCCTGTTGATGTATCCGGCGCCAAGTTTGCCTACACCTTCATTCCGACTAGCCTTGGAATTGTAATCAAGATTCAGTGCGATGTTTGCAAAAGAGAATTGTTGCTGAGTGATGTGGATTAGGGGGGTTGTTTAATCTAAAATACTCGAGGTCAACAGACGATCATGTTGGAGTGAATGAACGGCTAAGTTTCCTTAGTCGTTTTTCTGCATTTCGAACATTTGTTCGCTGACAATTTAGTGTCAATTCACTTTGATATATTGTTATTAGAGCTGCCATAGGAGTTGATTAAGTGGAACAAAAACTTCACCCGAATGTCATTCGATATTGGCAAATTAATTACGGCTTATATACGTTTAAATGTGAGCGTCAAATAGCCCCCACCTAGCAGTCAGATGGGAGCAAGTGTATGATGGATTAAGATTACGCGAGGCGGCAA
>NZ_JBBBNV010000062.1:0-4661 GCF_037137075.1 Paenibacillus sp. y28 | reverse complement strand
AGTCGATAGCGATTCCTCATCTCTACAGTTTGCAATTGGACACACTCCCATTAGAGTTTTTCGAGTAGGGTCGAAAAGATCCAACGACTACTCTAACGGAATTGTCTCAAAATCTAGACTGCATTGGAATACACCTTCTTGTTAGACGCTTACTCACAATGTGCACTCTGAAAGGAAGCGGAGCTAGAAGAAATCCTACAAATACTTTTGGAACAGGATATTAAGGTACTTCATAAGGCAAAGACAATCCTGAAAGAACGATATGAATGAGAAAAAGCAGAAGAGAGTGTTCCTCATCTGCTTTTTTGTTACCTGGATCGTACCGTATTCTTGCCTTTGCATATCTTGCAGTTCCGTCCGTACAGGGTAGCTAAATTGGGGTCATAGAACTCGGATAAATCCTTCATCTGACCGCATTTTCCACACTTTTTGATTTGCTTGCTTTCAATTTTTTCGTAGGTTTCCGCGACTTCCTTGCGCAGATCGTCCTCATCTTCAGTTTCCGTTATTTTAAAGGTCCGGGCCAATTGTCGATCCAAATACTGCAACGGGTTGTCACGAATAACGAACTTGTTGAGACGAATGAAGGGGTAACCGTAGGATTCAATCGTTTTCTGTCGCTCAACATCAGACTCTACATAGTAGCGAGTGTAGGTAAACTCATTTATGGAATCACTGGACTCAAAGTGAAACTCAAAGCCGTCATATTCAATGATCGCAGAACGCGCCCGATCACCCGGCTTCCGGAATATCAATAGGAAATCAATACGGTAATCCGGAATCTTTGCCATAGGATCTAATTGTTTGATATACCTGCCAATATCAAATTGTGGAATGATCTCGATGTGTCCCTTATTTTTTTTATAAAACTTTGTCTGTTGGATCCATTGTAGGACCATGGGCTCCATTTTGGATCTACCATCGGTTTGTTCCAACAAGCTCGCCTCATCCGGACCTTGCATCATATTCTTGAAATATTGAAGAACTCGGCCAGTCTCATGTTGGATTTCCTCCGGTTGTTTGCTCAGGATAAAGCGAATACTTTCCTTCGCACGACTAAAGCCAACATTTAAACGTTGTGCTTTTAGTGTTCCATTTTCCTCCTCTGCAGCCTTATCCAACTTAACAGGGAATATATACTTCAGACTATCTTCACCCGGCTTTTCAACCATGGAATAGTAGATAATATCCCTTTCCTCACCCTGGCAGGAGTCAAAAGTCATGATCTTTAGATGAAACTTCTCCATGTAGTACTCCCAATCCTTAGAAGCCAGAATCCTGCTTGTCAATAGTTTCTGCTGGTTCGTAAACGGTGTGATGATTCCAACCGTTCCTTGATAATTCATTTGCTTCAACCGGTTAAGCTCATCAAGGATATAGTGAATCTCATCGGTATTTGTATTTTTTAGCCTTTCTTTACGCGGATCTGCCTGGATGACATGAAATTGAAGCACGTCGTTCAGACTAACACCACGTATCTTCATCACCTGGAGGGAATCCTGGTAAAAGTTTTTATTTGAGTAGCTGATGAGCTCAATATACCCTCTAAAGTGCTTCTTCAGGCTGCATTCGTAATTAGGTATATTTTTCATAAAATCGAGGATG
Organism: Paenibacillus sp. y28; assembly: GCF_037137075.1. Taxonomy (NCBI): domain Bacteria; kingdom Bacillati; phylum Bacillota; class Bacilli; order Caryophanales; family Paenibacillaceae; genus Paenibacillus; species Paenibacillus sp. y28. The sequence goes on along the minus strand of NZ_JBBBNV010000062.1, from coordinate 3,056 downwards.
GAGTTCTTGATATTGAAATTCTCTATCTTCATCTCTAAACTCTCACGCTCAAATTCAGGGCGGTCAACGATATCCTTTTTGAAAGCGTCCCGTACTCGATTGAATAAAAGGTTGTTTACTTTGGTAGAAGCGTTATGAGATTTCACGTTCGCAAACTGCTTGGAATCCCCTAGGACGATCGTTTTCTTACCTCGAATGATAGCTGGAAAGGCTTGAGCAATGCTGACTTGAGAGGCCTCGTCAATGATCACAACATCAAACAGATTGGCCTCCAAGGGTATGAATTCTCCTAGTTCTCGAATTCCAACAATGAGGCAAGGAAAGGCTTGCACCAATGGCTCCAACAAGTGTTTAGGGATTTTCTTCTTTGCTCGAAAAATCTTGCGCAGCTCCTCGGCATCATTCCTGTAATTCTCACGAAATTGGACCACACTGTCATCAAGGATATTGGTCATCTTCAAGATGAGTCTGTTCTCTAGAACTCCCCGCTGCTCTACATATAAATTAGCCGGCGACTCCTTACCTTCGTTAATAAAGTAGTGGGTTTGCAAGTAAGAAACGACTCTTAGTATTTCTTCTTCAGGGGTTTTCGCAAATGACCAGAGCAACTCATTATCCAGCTGATCCGAATCCACCCCAAGGGCTAGAACCGTCTTAACAAGTTCCTTTTTTGTTTTCTTTACTTCTCGGATCTGGCCTATAATTTTCTCCAATAACTCCATGAGATTCGAGAGTTTGTCTTCACGCATCGTCCTAAAGAGATCGAGGGATTCTTTCATCCACTTCTGTTCCAGCTTATGTGATTGTTTATAATACTGGAGTTCATTTTGAAGTATCGCCCGCTCCGCCTTTAATGAAAATTTCTCACTCCCGAAGAACTCTTCAGTAAGACGTTGCTCTAGAGCCTTGATCTTTTTCCCGGCGAATAAAAACCCGAACAAAGGATTTCTTAGCTCATCGAGTTCCTTCATGCATTGATCAAGCACTTGAACTTTGGTGGCTTCAATAACTCGAAGAAACTTGAAGGTTTTCTGTTCCTTATTCAAGCTTGAATGTATTGGCTGTAGCTCCTTCAAGAGTGCTTCGAGGCTGGATTTCCATTTGTCAAAAGTCATTCCATCAAAATGAAACTTGATTTGGCTCATTTCTGTTAACTGATCCATAGCATGGAGAATTCCAGACAACGATCTCCACAGATCAAACAGACGCTGCGGTTTCTTACCATCTCTCAACTCAGCTAAATTCAACCGATTCTTCCATTGCTGTTCGAAAGTCGATTCATAAGCAACATACTTTTGAACCTGATCCGAGTGGAGGAAATATTGGGAGTCGATTTCACTCTCAATATCACTAATCATTTTGGAATGTGTTTCTTTAATTTCGGATTCAACCTGCTCCTTGTGTCTACGGTATGCCCCATGCCGGGTCTTGATTTTCTCGTAATTGGCTGTTTTGAAAATTCCGGCGAAATTTGAATCCTTCTTGCCAAGGCGAAGAATTGGATTTTGCACGAAGTCATCAAGTTTCATTTTATCCAAGACAGAGTTTATCTTATCTTCGACAACATCCAAAGCTTCCTTCTTATCACTAACCATCAGAACCGATTTACCGTTCATTAGAGCATTAAAAATGATGGCCGTGATCGTATGGCTCTTGCCGGTACCAGGAGGACCCTCTATGATGATCCGGTCGCAACCTTCTGTGTCAATCGCCTTCAGGACTTGGATTTGCTCTTTGTTTAACGGAATAGGACTTGTATAGCTGAGCCTTTCACTACTAGTCTTGTTCTCATAATCCTCTTCAATGACTCTAGCAAAGGACTTGGGGTTGCGGACGAGAAAGTCTTCACTGAGCTTGTTAAATAGAGCCAAGGCCTCGGAATTCTCTCCGGACTGAAGCAGCGTTAGCAATTCCTCGTAATCATTAAGCAATGATTCGTCAGACTTGTCAGCGAGAACAACATAACATTGATTCGTGATCTCAAATTTACCGTTCTTGATTTTCGATACTGAATCTTGTGATCCCTTAAGATCAATTGTTCGCATCCCCAGGAAGTTGGTTAATTCGCTGATTATATTTTTAAGATAAGTAATGAACTCCGTTTCACTTTGAAAATTGGCCAAGTAAATATGCCGCGGCGGAAGCTCAACCTGCCAATCCTTTTTTTGTTCTTCAGCGTATAAACCCGTTACGTATTCAATGGCCTTCTTGTTTATAAGCAGTACAGGGTCAAACTCAATGGAGAAACTATCATGCTCATTTTGTTCGATTGAAAGTGGTATATAGAAAACGGGGTAGCGCTGCTCCTCGTAGCAGATATCAAGGAAATACAAATAAAACTCATGCTTATCTGTTAAAAGTTTATTTTTCCAAAGGTCATAAAGCTCATCATATAGACCGGCAAGGCGATATTCATTAAGATAATTTGTTACATCAGCAAGTGTCGGCTCCACAACTTCTTCAAGCAACGGTTCTATCTTGAATCTCCCCGGCAGCTTTTTCTTACGCAATTCACGATTAATGTAGGCTTCAATGGAGGCAAAATCTACATTCTCATCATCAATTTGATTCAATGCTTGTTTACAAATGCTCTCTGGAATTCGAATTACTGCGGAATCGCGGTTTATCGCTCCGAAAGGATTATTGAAATGAGACAACAAGGCTTTAAGTGCCATCTCATTGATACCCGGATAATTCGTCAAGTGAATTTCCGATTCAGGTTCCGCACCAATCTTGCGACTTGGGGCTGAGCGACCAGAAAAATCGGATTCCAAAAACGCCATATAATAACGGGCTAGTTCAGAAAGAAATTCCTTTGAATGCATTATGCCATCAATCATGCGTTTCCACTCCATAGTCCTTGATAGGTCTTTCTTCGCATTCCTATTTTACCATATCGTCGATTGTGCTGGCTTTAATATTAGACATTTTCAGTTTCACAAGCAACTTAATGTGTTTAATCGCTATCCTCGTATAGTACTAGTGCTTGATTCCGCAAAAGTTCCAACGGTAATAGGGCAATCTTACCAAGGGTTATGTTACACTTGATGAACATA
>NZ_JBBBNV010000061.1:0-5122 GCF_037137075.1 Paenibacillus sp. y28 | reverse complement strand
AAGGTAAAAATGAACGGCTTTGTCGTTTCCGATGTTACGGACAGCACATTTACAACAGGAAAATTCGGGCCATTCTCAGATCGCGATTACGCGGAGCTGAAGGATATCGCCTATTTGGCCGCTGCAGATTCTTCGATTTATGCGGTCAAGGATGTGGCACTGGTGGGCGCGCCGGTGGAGTATGAGACTGCCTATGAAGACCCGGAACATGACCCGGTGTGGCCTGCTGGAACAGCATGGGCGTATGAACATACAAATCCAGACATGTTCCTGAATACCGGGGACGGCTACTCTGGCCTGTCGCCGCATCACGGCCAGACGTATCCGGCGCCGGTTTCTCCGTTCGAACGGGTGGGCTTGTACCGGGTGACGTATTCCGAATGGGACGATGTTACGCCGGAGTCGTTCCGGAAGCAGTCCAATTTGTATTCCCGTAATCTGATTGTTCACCGCAAGCCGGTGGCTGAGTTTACGTTATCGGCCAACCCAGACAACACGGTAGCCTGGAGCGATACAAGCTATGATGTAGACCGGTGCTATCCGGGCGGCAGCTGCATGAGCGGGTATGAAGGAAACCGGGGCGTATTGGACCGGAAATATTACTACATCACGCCAAGCGGCACCGTGGTCAAGCAAAAGCTGGTCATTCCGCCGGAAACCGGCACTTACACGGTGGCCGAAGCGGTCATGGACGAGTACAGCGCCTGGAGTGACTTCTACATCCAGACCATTACCATTGACGGCACGCTGCCGACGCCAAATGAACGGCCAGAGGTGGAGATTACGAATCCGGATTGCGACGACCCGGGTGCTTGCACGTTATTCTACACCACCACACCAACGATTACATGGACGCAGAACGATGCGGACGGGCTGCATTTTACCCATTACCGGCTGCAAATCTTTGATATGGACACCGGATATGTGGCTTATGACAGCGGGGAAGTGGCGGAGGAATCCTGGAGCAATTGGAATGCAAAGGCGATTCCGGCAGGCAAGCTGGAGAGCGGCAAGAAGTATCGTGTGCGGGTCATGGTGAAGGACGGGCTGGAATGGTCCGAGTGGTCGGCTTTCAAATTCTTCTGCGTTAATTCGCCGCCGACCGTGAAGATTACGAGCCCGAACGGGAACGTGAATGGACCGACCATCATTAACGGCAACCGCCGCCCGCCGATTGATTGGTCCCAGGCAGATAAGGAATTCAACTATTTCAAAAAATTCCAGATTGAAATCCGGGATGCTGAAGGAAATCTGGTGTACCAGACCGGGGAGCGATATCAGAATACCTCAAGCCTGACGAACAGCTTCCAGGTGGACAGCGATTTACCGAACGGCGTGCTGCTGCAGGCCCGGATGAAGGTGACGGACGATGATGAAACGATGTGGTCGGAGTACTCTAATACGGTGTGGTTCAAGATAAACATGCCGCCTGTCGTGGAGTTGACGTTCCCGACCGGCACTTATGACAATCCGACACCAGGCAGTCCACAGCCACGGATTGATATGCTGTTCAGTGACCTAGACCCGGATACGACATTTACGAAATACCGGGTGGTTATCAAGAATGAAGCAGGAAATGTTACGCTGATTGATAGCGGCGAGGTGATGGTCAACACCCAATCTACGACAGCAAGTCATCAGGTAACGACAGATTTACCAGCAGGCCAGTTGGTGCAGGTGACAGCTATGGTATGGGACGAGTACACGAATTCCCCATGGGCCGTAACCCGCTGGATGCTGACAAACCGAGCGCCGGAGGCGGACTTCGATTGGACACCAAAGCCAGCCTATGAGGGCGATAATGTGACGGTAATCAGTCAGGCCAGCGATCCGGACGGCGATCCGCTGACCTACACATGGACTATTGTCAGCCCGAACGGTACGACAAGCACGCAAACCTCGGATCCGGCATTACTGCCGGATGTCCTACCAGGCAGTTATGAGGTCACACTGGAGGTTTCAGATCCGCATGGAGCTACCGCGAGTGTTACAAAATCCATTCCGGTGCTGCCGCTCAGCGTCGAGGGCCGCGTGGATCATACTACGGACTGGGAATATAACCGGAAGCAGTACAATTTGTCCAAGGGCAGTGATCCGGAGCAGCCTTGGGCCAAGGTGCAGTTTTTGGCCGGAGAACGTTTCGTATTGCACGCGGACACGACCGTGATTGACCCATCCCGTAGTGACTTGTTCGCCACAGAGGTTAAGGTCACGTTCCTGCGGACCGGAGATAGTACAATGCTGACTCCGGATGAGCTGCAGCAAGGCTGGGATGGCAGTTTGTATCGGGCAAATTACGAGGAACTGAAAGCAGGGCCTGCAGACTTTTTGTTCGAGGCCACCTTCAGCAATGGCACAGTGAAGGAAGACACCGTAGAAGTCGAGATTATGGATGCCCGCGCCAGCGATTACTGGCTGCTGAAACGGGATAAGTAAATCAATTTCAAGAGGGGAGTCGCCAAGAAGGCGGCTCCCTTCTCCATAAATAAAAATGGAAAGGAGAATTAACTATGAATTCAGTAGATTTGCCTGCAACAACAGATTTCTGTGCCGCACTTATCATAAAGGAATTCGCAAGGAAAACAAACCTATCCCTCCATCATTCTAAAGCATTCATGACCCATGCTGTACAAGCCATCCAGCATGTGGCCATTCGGCATGGCCGGGTAGATTTAAGTGTTTTTGGAGACAGCGTTGTGGGGGCATATGCTGCTCATCAATATCCGGATGTAGCACTCATGGAAGGAGGAATGGACAATGAAGCAGGTGCTGATTATCGGGGTCGAGAAACCGGCATTTGAAGGAGAAGGGGTCGTTGTTGCAGATATGAAGGCAGCAGAACATTGGCTTTTGCGGGAGATGGCTAGAGCCATTCTAGTAACCGAGCAGCTGGCTGCAGAATTGATTGAGTTACGGGACCTGATGGGCTTTAAATCGGACATTATTGTTTTAGTCAAGGAGGACAATGCACGGCAAACCAGGTTATGGCGCAGCTATGGAGTGGATGAGGTATGGCTCATTTCGGAGTGGGAACAGCGGGCTGGAGGATTGTTTGAGGGAAGCACCGCGACTTCTCATCCTGCAACTGCAGAAAATACAAGCATGGACGAAAAGGTCCCTGACTCTCCAGAAGAACAATCAGCAGAGGCGATAGCAACAAAAGCAAAATCATGGTTTCAACGGTGGCGGCCTGTTGCCGATGAGGAAGGTGATGCAGATTTTACTCCTATTCCTCCAGCCCATAGGTTCCAGCCGCTCTCTCGTCATCCAGGAACGATAGTTATTGGTGTTGGTGGACTAATGCGCCGATCCGGCACAACACATGCTGCCATCCGCCTCGCCCAAACCCTTGCAGTACGCGGTGAAAAGGTAGCTTGTGTGGAGGTATTACAGGGGGCAGGCCCATTAGTCTGCTTGGCCACATTAGTAACCTCGCTGGCCCAATCCGTTGGGGGAGATCAAGGATTTAGCTTGGACGGCGTGGATTACTTTCCGGACCAAACACTGGATCAGTATATCGAGTTAATTGGTGGCCAGTATTCTTATGTGGTCGCAGATTTCGGGCCACTTTACGAAACGTCTGCTCCATGGCTGCGTTTGGAGTGGAAACGGACTGCATTGAAATTCATGTGTATGGGAGCATCACCGTGGGATTTTCAAGTATTCGCTGCTCGTTATGACGGGGCCGCTAATGTTCAAAAATCGGGTAGCTTAAATCTTGTTCAATTTGCTGATGAAACAGTATACAAGCAACTGGTAAAAGTTCTCCCGTCTGAGCTGCAGGAAAACACGCGCATGATCCCATTTGATCCACAAATTCAGAATTTTGCCGGCCTGAAGCGTTCCGTTTATGCCGATCTTCTCGGCCCGGTTTTGCCGAAAGCTTTGATAAAGAGGAAATTTATTTGAAAGGAGTTAGGATGGCATATGGATACAGTAAAAGCAGGTGACACTTATATCATGCGGTCGGCAAATTATCTAGACTTGCCAGAAGGTGAAGTAAAAGTGATTTATTGTGGTCCGGCTGCAAAAAAAGCGTTTCCTCATTTTGATTGGGATTCATGGGAGCATGATGGGGATTTTGTAGTTTGGGAGGGCCAGGAAGGGGCAGATTTCTTGCCACTTCCCGAGTTTATTCAGAACACAAAATTAATGAATTCAAACGAAGGGACGTGAAAGCATGGGTTACTGGGGAACAGGAATTTTTGATAACGATACTGCGTGTGATATTAGAGCCCGTTTCCAGCGTTTTATAGTCGAAGGCATAGGGATGGAGGAGATTATTCAAAGGTGCATCGAGGGCTTTCCTGAGCCAATGGAGGATATTTCAGTGGTACTTGCATTAGCAGCTTTGCAGATAGAGCAGAGGTGCTTAATGCCGACAATCCGGCAGCTGGCAATTTCATTGATTGAACAGGAAGATATTAATTCTTGGAAAGACCCGGAAAAGCGGCTTCGGGACATATCCGCATTCAAACAAAAACTGCTGCAGCATTAATCTGAGGAGAACAACAAAGAGAACACGCTCCGTCTATATTCAAAATGGGCAGAAGAGGCTGTTTGCAATTCGGCACTAACAAAGGATGTAAGGCAAAAGCTTCTGGACCGTGCCTCCGATTTACGCATGCTTACAACCATAGATATGACTCATCAAAACGGAATAAAGGCAGAGATACAAAAAGCATTTTTAAAAAAATCATACTTTTTGCGTACTTTATAGTGCCTAAAATCAGGTATGATAAGTACAAGGAATAAAGCCGCTCCCTTCATCGAGGGACCGGCTTTATTTTTTATGCGAAGTCACTAGCGTTGCATAAAAAGTCGGTGGCATAGTTTTCGAATAATTCTGAACAAGGTTTTAGTTTTCATTACCAAAAAGTCGATTGCCCACCAGAAGGTAGCTCTCTGTCCATTTGGTAAATTTATGTAGTTTCCCCTGAGTGACGGAAATACTAGCTCACTGTTTCTTGCGCCTACCCGCTGATTTTCGACTAGGTTTACGGTGAATTCGTTCCATCCATTGATGCATCGGTTCCCATAATAGAATTTTAAGCCAACGATAAAGCTGAAGAATACTGTGATGTGTAGCGGTGTCCAGTTTCATAAGTACGAGCAGACAAAA
>NZ_JBBBNV010000060.1:0-5665 GCF_037137075.1 Paenibacillus sp. y28 | reverse complement strand
AAACAAGTGTTTGCGTTTATCGACTACTTCAACTCCACCATGGCCAAGCCTTTTAAATGGACTTATAAAGGCAAGGTTCTTTGCTTTTAACTGTTGTTATATTTAAGTTTTAGTGCACTAGGTAATTACCATTTGTTACCACAACAAAACAAAGCGGAAAGCCGGACAACGCCTGTTTCGCGGGCCGTCCGGCTGTTCTATTTCTGGCCGATGTCAATCCAGGGAGAAGCCAGGGTCCGGGAAATTCTCCGCATGCTGGCGTTGACACTAATCTCCAAATCCGCGTTGGGAAGAATTTCGTCTTCCCACTGGTCCTTGATCTGCTCCCATACCCCAGGATGGTAATCACTGAGATCGTTCCCGAAAGCGAACACATCGGAGTGGAAGGTCCCTACACACTGTTGAAAGGCGCTGCGGATTTCCTTCTCTACGGTCTCCGCTACCTGCTGCTCCACATAGGAGATATAATCCCTGCTGACCACGATATCATGAGACGCCTTCTCGGCAATATTAAATTCAATGCCCAGGCCGATACGAATTATTGTTTTGCCGTCGGCATAATCGACATCCCGATCCAGACGAGTTGCCCGTTTAACATCCAGTGTAATGAAGCAGCCCGGCTCATTCCGGCAGGGAATTGTAATGATGGCGTCACTGACCCTTTTTTTCGCCCACATCAGTCCCCGGGTATCATGAAGAGTAATCAGCCCCATCATCTTGGTCCCCTTGAAAATGGCTGTCGAGCCCGTCAGCAGAAACAACGGTGATTGCTTGGAGCCTCCGATTTTTTGCTTCTGCTGAATACCTGCCAGCTTCTGATCGTACTCTGTTTGGCTGAACAGCCGGATAATGGGCAAAAAAGGCTGCCCGCCCAGCGGATCGGCCAGTGTGCGGTTGAAATCCGACAGCAGCACGTCCTGTGAATACGCCGTCCGCTTGGATCGCTGGATCAGGTTGACCAAATAGTCCGAGGCTATGACGCGAATATCCGGGTTCGCCTCAAGCACATCCTTGGCCTGACCACTGACAATACAAACGCGAGAACTGCCGCGCAGCTCCTGCTCCGAGGAGAAAAAATCCATAAATTTCTCTACGCCCCGGCGCGCCGCCTCCTCCGAAATCAGTAGAACCTTCAGGTGCGACCAAAACAAATCCCGTCCAATCACTTCCGTATACTTGCGTACAGCTTCTGTCACTGTACGGCCGGATACGCTGATCGTTTTTTCCTTCTCCAGACTTTCTGCCCCGCCCATGCCTTTGGATTTTAACGCCTCCAGCACAGGGGTCTGCACGGACAGGATAATCTCCTTGTTTTGCCCCACATCAATCGCCGCGCCGAGCACATACTCCACCTCATCACTCTCGATCCGGCCCCAGCAGGCGGACAGACACGAAGCCAGCAAACAGATTAGCAGCAGTACGGGCAGCCTGCGCGTAATCATTGCATCCTTCTCCTCATCACCAGACTCACCAGCAGCAGCAGCACAATAATTCCCATGTACATCAGCGGCGTGAACTCTACCCGGAACCGATCATAGGTCACGAACAAGTCGTATATATTTTGCGGCAGCAGCGCGAAATAGAAGGCCGCTACCGATAGCGGGGCCATCAAGGGACGATAGTCGCTCAGCTCAAACCATGAACCGAAATATTGACAGCAGGCATAGAAGGTCAGCGCCCCTTTTACAAAATTCATAACCCCCCACAGCACCAGCGCGATAAGCTCAAAATGCTCCAGAAAGTTGCCGAAGCTGATGTCCCGGACTGTCTCGATAAACGGAAACAGCATTCTCCGGTTCGTGGCGGTCCCATAATTGCCGACGCTTGTAAAAAAAACCAGCAGAAACATAACCCCGGATGCAGCGGCAACACTGACCAGGGTCCGCAGCAGCTTCCCTTCCTGGGGAACCTGGGTCATTGACATCAATACAAGCACCTCAAGCAGGTTCCCCAGCACAAGCAGCGATCCGTGCATGACGCCTCCGGCGCTCCCGTCGAACAAAGGAAGAAGCCGATCCATCCTGACCTTGCCGAAGGCCAGCAGCGACATGCTCAAAAACGTAACTATGACCAGCGGACCGACAAGCTGGCTCCACCTGGCCAGAGCTGCAAGCCCGCCGAGCAGCATATAATATCGCAGTAACAGCTGGAGTCCAATCATGACCTCTGTCGGCGTCTCGGGCAGCATCACGCTGCCGAACAGCTCGACCATGATCCTGGCGCTCAAACCGCAGTAAATCAAGGTCGGGAGCACAAAAATCACCAGTGTGATGATTTTAGCCGCCGCTTTGCTCCCTTTTTTGCCAACGATCCGGAGCAGCATAGAAATCAGCAGGGATTCCACATAAGACACGATCGTCCGGTTTCCCTGGAACTGCCGCACCTTAACAATGATCCAGGCGCACAAGGGGAATACCAGCACCGCGATGACGATGGACAGCCAGCCGGTATGCTCGGCCTCCCCAACGAGCTCTCGGGGCAATGTGATAAACACCGAGGAAAAAATAAAGAAAAACAGCAGCAGAAACAGCTGCTTGGATGAGATTCGTTCTTCCTGCATGGTGCCACCTCTCTTCTATGCTTTGCGTTTCCGGTTCAGGACGCGGAGGAAACTCGGGCGCTCCCGCTGAAAAGGCATCGGCTTTCGAACAAGCAGGGAATCGTTCCAGTCCTTCATCGACTCCGGCGTAAAGCTGGCCATATACGGCACACCAAAGGAGTACAGGTGATTCAGATGGATCAGCAGCGCAATCACGCCGAACAAAATGCCGTAAAGCCCCAGTGTTGCGGATAAAATCATTAACGGAAAACGGATCACCCGGATTGCGAAGGAAGTATTGTAGCTGGGAATGACAAAGGAGCCAATCGCCGTAAAGGAAACGATGATGGTTAAGATCGGTCCGACAATCCCTGCTTCCACTGCCGCCGATCCGATGACGATCGCCCCGACAATTCCGATGGTCTGTCCAAGCGTGCCGGGCATCCGCAGGCTCGCTTCCCGCAGCAGCTCGAAGCTCAGCTCCATAATAAGCGCCTCCACATAAGACGGGAACGGGAGCCCGCTGCGATTGGCCGCCATTTGCAGCATCATCCCGGTCGGCAGCATCTCCTGATGGTAGGAGGAAATCGCCACATATAAGGAGGGCAGCAGCAGGGCAATGCATAGCGCAATTACCCGCAGCCAGCGGATGAGCATAACAGGCAGCCACTTGCTGTAATAATCCTCCGTCGAGAACAAGAAGTAGGTCATCGTAATCGGCACAATGACCGTCCCCGGCGTGCCGTCAACGATCAAGGCCACCCGTCCTTCGGAGATCGCCACAGCGGTTTTGTCTACCCGTTCGGTGATCGCCATTTGAGGGAACGGGCTAATCGGATGGTCCTCAATAAATTCGGCCAGCATCTGACCGTCGGTAAGCATATCGATATCTACATGCTGCAGCCGGTTTTTGATTTCCTGGACGATGCCGGGGTTGGCGACATCCTGCAGGTAGGCAATCGAGATATCGGTCAAGCTCCGCCGGCCAATCCGCACATTGTCAAAAACAAGCCGGGGGTCCTTAATCCGGCGCCGAAGCAGCGCCGTATTCACCCGCAGCACTTCATTGAAGGCATCCTGCGGCCCCCGGCCAATCGGCTCTGTCTTCGGCTCGCTGACCGTGCGGTGCTCCCAGCCCTCCGTACAAATGAGGAGCGCCTTCGGAATGCCATCGATTAACACAATCGTGGATGAAAACAGCAGCCGATAAATAATTTCCGCCAGCTGCACCTGCTCCTCGATGCTGCCTGCCGTCAATATGAGCCGCCCTAAATCGCGGATAGGATTATCCCCCACATGAGACTCCACCATGGGGAGCAGAATGCTTTTGTGAATCATTTCCGCATTGGCTAGCCCGTCCATATAAAGCACCGCCGCCGGAATCCGGCTGCCGTCCGCGCGGGTCAAATCCAGCTCGCGCACAATCAAATCCGGCGCCTGTTGAATGGTTCTTCGGATGATGTCCACATCCTCCAGCAGCTTGCCGGTCAAATCGCCGGTCGGATAGCCCGGCAAATCCCGAATGCGTTTGGGCGGATTCGGAATATCAATATGGCTTCGGCTGCGGCTCATGGCAGGCCTGCCTTCTTGTTGAACAGCTCGCTCTGAAAGCGAAAAACCGCATCGATTGGCGGGAATTCATCTGCCAAATACAGCACGCCCATGCCAATAGCCAGACAGGCTGAGAACAAATAAGCAACGATAATCCGTTTTCTGCGGAACGGGGGCAGCTTTCGTGGATACGCCAATGCCATAAGCAGAACGCCGACCAAAAAATAAATAAGGTCCACTGTAACCCTCCTCCTGTTTCATCCTGAGGAAATATCCATCACCCGTCCCTTAATTTTCCCCGTTCACCAGAAAACATGCGCCCATGGGGCAGCGGTGACCGGCTTCAAGCTGTGGTTGACTTCGCACAATCTATTTTCTTATGATGATACTATCAGGAAAAATAGCTTCGCGGCTTTGCCGGTTTTCCAAAAGACACCATCCGTTATTCGCCGTATCCCGCAATGGTGATGAAATACACGCCATTTAAGTGCGAATGTGAAGCTCCCATGAAATTCCCGGATCATTCGCACCGCGAATCTTGTCGAAAGTTATAGAAAGTACTATATTTATAAAAATGTCAAGGATTGATTACTATTTATTTTTTATGATTATTGCTGAAAATATCGTTTTTTCATGCTATGCTAGCATGAAAACGATTTATTTCGCTGTCGCACCCTGTGTGGGTGCGTGGATTGAAACATCGCGCTCCCTCAAAACTGGCGCGACCGACTCCCAGTCGCACCCTGTGTGGGTGCGTGGATTGAAACTGGCAACTTTACATATTTCTCTAGGTCTTCTATGGTCGCACCCTGTGTGGGTGCGTGGATTGAAACATCGAAAGCAGTTACGTGGACAGCACTGGACGAAGTCGCACCCTGTGTGGGTGCGTGGATTGAAACCCGGAAGCACCGGGGGCATACCCGCAAACTGCGGGTCGCACCCTGTGTGGGTGCGTGGATTGAAACCGTCATATAAGCCGGTTACGGCCTTAGCGGTTTTGGTCGCACCCTGTGTGGGTGCGTGGATTGAAACAAACAATTTGGTGGAAAATTGAGGCGGAACGAAAAGTCGCACCCTGTGTGGGTGCGTGGATTGAAACCTTCGGCTGGAGCCAGTACCGTTGGCAGCATGAGCCGTCGCACCCTGTGTGGGTGCGTGGATTGAAACAAATCATTGATAGACAGCCTTCTAGGTACTTTGTGTCGCACCCTGTGTGGGTGCGTGGATTGAAACCGGATGAACCCGGTCGGGAAACCCGCAGGAGAACCAGGTCGCACCCTGTGTGGGTGCGTGGATTGAAACGTCTGAAATAAGTGGCCGTTTGGTCATTATCATTGTCGCACCCTGTACGGGTGCGTAGATTGAAACCAGATTCGCAAGCAAATACAGGAGAGGGAATAGTCGCAGAAATCGCCCTCATTCATAATGCTTGGACCTGTAAACAGAGAAATAGCCCCGAGCAGTCGGGGCTATTTCTCTGTTTACATATTTTATCACTGTGAGCGTCAAATAGCCCCCACCTAGCAGTCAGATGGGAGCAAGTGTATGATGGATTAAGATTACGCGAGGCGGCAA
>NZ_JBBBNV010000059.1:0-6339 GCF_037137075.1 Paenibacillus sp. y28 | reverse complement strand
GTCGCACCGCCTGTCGTCAGCGCATTGCCATGTGCGTCCTTCAGCTTCACCGTCACCGTCGTCTGGCTTGTACCGTCGGCAGTCAAGGACGCAGCGTCCACCTCGACCGTACTGCTCGCCGCAGACGCCGCGCCAGGCACGAACTGCACGATCGCCGTCGACGCCAGCGCGGTCCCGCCAAGCGTGGCGCTTACCGTGGCGGCTCCCGCTGTCGCCGGAGCCGTCAGCGTCGCCGTGTACGTGCCGTTGTTGTTATCCGTGATGCCGCTAACGGTGCCTGACGTCGTCGCAATCCCGACCGTCGCACCGCCTGTCGTCAGCGCATTGCCATGTGCGTCCTTCAGCTTCACCGTCACCGTCGTCTGGCTTGTGCCATTGGCGATCAATGTTGCGTTTGCCGTCTCCACGGTGCTAGCAGCCGCAGACGCTGCTCCCGGCACGAACTGCACGATCGCCGTCGACGTCAGCGCGGTCCCGTCAAGCGTGGCGCTCACCGTGGCCGTGCCCGCTGTTGTCGGAGCCGTCAGCGTCGCCGTGTACGTGCCGTTGTTGTTATCCGTGACGGAGCCGACAGTCCCTAACGTTGACGTCATGGTGACGGTCGCTCCCCCCGTCGTGATATCGTTGCCCTGCGCGTCCTTCACCTGCACAGTGACTGTCGTCTGGCTCGTGCCATTGGCAGCAAGACTGGATTGCGCGGCAAGGATTTGGCTTTCTTCCGGAGATACGGAATAATCCGGGACCATGTAGGTTCTAAAAGCAAAATCACGATTGTTCCCCGAAGAGTACCCTCTTGTATAACCATCACCGCTGCTGATATACCAGCCGACACCGGAGGAGCCTCCGTTCTGCGTGGAAACAACCATGCGATACATCGTTTCCCTTTTTAAATAAAGCGCCGCTCCGGAGAAATCGAACGAAACCCAGCCCTGAAAGGTTGTCGCTGTCGCTGAAGCAAGAAGCGTGGAAAGATCGCTTTCCTTATACAAATCCACCTTGATGAAGCCGGGAGTATAAAAGCCGTCGAAAAAAGAGTTTTCGATTCTACTAAGCCGGCCGCTAATTGCCGGAGTAAAGGTCTGATAACGGGGATAATCACTACTAACCCATATATTCCCGTAGAATGAGGACTGCTCCTGATCCAGAACGGCGGAATCCGCAGCGGTCGCATGGTTTCCGGGTACTAGCCCAACAACCAGCATAAGCACAAGAAATATGGCCATCCATCGCCGATCCTGCTTAACTTTTTTCATTATGTATCCTCCGATTTTGATCATCCTCGTTTCTTTGTTTCAGGTCCTGCCAAGCTGGCTTTCACCACTCCGTCGTAGAGGCCCATATGCCGACAATCACGGCCACCATGACAGCAATACCGAAATACCATTTTGCAAACCGAAGACCCACATACGTCCCATCCATCCATATTTTAATAAAGAGAATGATTTCGGCAATCAGAATACTAATAAAGCCAATCATGAAATTTTCCATACGCATCTACAAATCCCTCTTTTTTCCGACGATATTTATTGAAATAGTAGTATTGCAGTGGACCGTCTTCTATTCAGTAAAATAAAACAAACCCTCCATTTTCTCTATACCTATAAAGAAGTATCTTTGCAATTTTCTCTATAATTACGCAGGCTTGTTCTATTACAATAGAGGTAAGTATGCTGACAGCAGAGGTGTTCGGAAATGAAAGAGATTAGTCCTACCGGAAATCAAGAGGGAATCACGCTCAGGGATATTATGAAGGGCCAAAAAAATATCATGCCTGACCATTTCCTTGCTCTAGCCCGGGCAATTGCGGCTTGCGTCGGGGATCTGCACCAGCAGCAGCGCATTCACCTCGATTTGCGGCCGGAGTCGATACGCATGGCTTCTGAGGAGTGCACATGGTGCCGCCTGCATGAAGGGAATACACTGAAGCGCTTGGCCGACGGTTATGAGCGCCCCACGGGCTCCGGCCTGCCGGAGTCGGACCTCACTTACTGCTCGCCCGAAAATACGGGCAGGATGCTGCGAGCTGTGGATGAGCGCAGCGATTTATATTCTTTGGGCGTTATTTTTTACGAAATGCTGGCTGGACGTCCCCCCTTCCAAGCGAATAACCCCCTGGAGTGGGTGTATATGCATCTGGCGCAAAGCCCACCTCCAATAAGCGGAGAAGCATCTCTGCCCGACGGACTGGAAGCTGTTATCATGAAGCTCTTGGAGAAAAATCCGGATAAACGCTACCAGAGTGCCGGTTTTTTACTAGCCGATCTGGACAAGGTCGGACGTCATCAAGATACCCTGTTCATTGAACCGGGGGTTCACGGCAGAGAGTATGAGCTTTCCGTGCTGAAGCAGTCCTTCTATTCCGTTTGCCTCGGGTCTACGGAGATGGTCTTTATTTCAGGGGAAGCGGGCATCGGCAAAACCAGCCTGATGAATGAAATGTTTCGAAAGCAGCATACACCGGATTTCTTCTACATCACCGGAAAATTCGAGCAGCTATCCAAGGAAATCCCCTATCATCCGATTATTCAGGCATTTCGCGGCTTCATGCGCCATTTGCTGGGAGAGCGCAAGGATCAGTCCGCGCTGTGGAAGCGGAAGCTGAAGAAGGCTTTGGGGGCTAACGCCCATGTTATTACAGAGATTATCCCTGAAGCCGGGCTAATTCTGGGGGAAGTACCGGCTGTAGAGAAGCTTCCGGCCAACGAATCCAAGAAACGGTTCATATATATCTTCCGCAAATTTGTGCAGGCGCTGGCGTCCAAGGAACGCCCGGTCGTCCTGTTTATTGATGATCTGCAATGGGCCGATCATTCATCCCTCCACCTCATTCATGCCCTGCTGTCCGATCCGGAATGCCAGTACTTCATGTTTGTTTGCGCCTATCGCCATGCAGAAATAGAACAACGTGCGCTGCCTGGCTATGAGCCGGACGGTCGTGTTACCGAACAGGCCGTTATTCGCCACATCCATCTGTCCCCGTTGAGTCTGGAGCAGATGAACCGGATTGTGATGGAGACGCTGAACAGCCCGGCCGAGACGACCCTGCCCTTAACAGAGCTGCTGTATCACAAATCTGGGGGCAATCCGTTTCACTGCAAACAAATCTTAATCCGCCTGCAGGACACTCATACCTTGCTGTACGACCCCGTCCAGCGGTGCTGGCAGTGGAATTTGGGCCCTATTATCGCTCTGGAGCCGAGCTATGCCATTCAAGATTTGATGGCGCACAAGCTGCAGCGCCTGTCGAGCGGAGCACACGATCTGGCACGGATTGCCGCCTGCGTCGGAGGGGAATTTCAAGCGCAATTCATTGCCCGTATGGTGAAGGGAGATCCGGAGCCGATGGCTATGCAATGGACCGAGCTGGAAGCAGAGGGTCTGATTTTGCAGGCTGGAGCTGGTACGTTCCGTTTTGCTCATGATCATATCCAGAAGATGATTTATAACAGCATCGATGATCATACCAAGCAGGCCCTTCATGTCCGAATCGGCAACTGTATACGCGAGGCATACGCCGGTTTCGAGGAAAGCCTGTTTGAAGCTGTGAATCATTTGAACCGGGGCTCGAAGACCATCACCGGTGCCCAAGAGCGGCTGCTGCTCGTCAGAATGAATCTGGATGCGGGGAGCCGGGCGAAGTCCTCCTCCGCTAGCGATGTAGCCTTGGGATATTTCAAATGCGGAGCGGCGCTTCTATCGCCGGAGAACTGGAATACGGAGTTCGGGCTGTGCTTCGAGCTGTATGCCCAGAAGGCGGAATGTGAATACTTATGCGGACATACCGAGCAATCCAATCAGGATATCAGCTTCCTGCTCGGTTGTGCGCGAAGCCCGGTTGATCGAAGCAGGGTTCAGCTGATTCAGATTATGCAGTACATTAATCAGGGCAAATATTTGAAGGGCACCACGCTTGGTCTTGAGAGCCTGCGGGCGCATCAAATTACGATCCCCCCTAATCCGGAAAGCTTCCTGATACACACTGAAGGAAAACGTATCGAGCGGCTGCTGCGCAATACGTACGAACGAATTGCCAGCCTGCCGGAAATGTCGGACCCCGAGCAGATCGCGGCGATGAATCTGATTGCGGCCATCATTCCTTCCACCTTTTTCACGAATAAACAGGTATATTTCCTGCTCATGTGCAAAGCCATTGAGCTGGCCCTTCGATACGGGAATACCCCCGAGACGGCGGCTGTTTATTCGGCGTACGGCATGTTTCTGGGAACCTCGCTCGGTCAATACGATAAGGGCTATGCCATTGCCAAGGCAGGAGTCGAACTGGCCGAACGATACAATATGGCCTCGAGTAAAAGCAAAACCTACACGATCTTCGGCGGCGTCCTTTGCCAATTTGCCGGAAATGCCCGTGAAGGCGACGCCTATCTGGCCCGGGCGCTTCGCTTCGGCCTGGATTCGGGAGACTATGTGTTTGCCAGCTATGCTATCGGTGCGCATGTGAATTCCTTATACACGAGGGCCCCTTTAAGCGAATTGGCCAAGGCGATTACCGACTACATGGCCGTGCTGGACACCACACGTGACGAGTTCGTAAGACAGAATTTTTACCTGTACCTGCAATTTATTCTGGCCCTTCAGGGCCGAACGGCCGCACCGGACTCATTGGATAGCGAGGATTTCGAAGAAGAAGCGTTTCTGAACCGGATTCACAAGGAGGAGACCTCGGCCACCACCTTGTTTCAATATGGCGCATATAAGACGCAGCTTTGTTATTTGCTCGGCCGCTATGAGGAGGCTGCCCGCTGGGCCCGGCGAGCGGAGACGCATACAGCCTATGCCGCTCACTTGCCGCATATGCCGGAATGCCTGTTTTATGAGTCGCTTGCCGTATTAGCCGCCCGCACTCCGGCAAGCGGCCATTTCAAAGCAGACAACAGCCTGGTCCGCAAGCTGCGCCGGTTCACCGACTGGGCCAAATGGAGTCCGGCCAGTTATCAGGCCCGTGCCTGTCTCCTTCAAGCCGAATATGCGCGCGTCTCCGGCGAATTCCAGGCTGCTGAGGCTTTATACGACAAAGCCATTCGCGAAGCGAGAGAGCACGGCAATCTCCCGGTGACAAGCCTCGCCGGGGAGCTGGCGGCCAACTATTACTTGAAGCGGGATAAAAGAAAGTCGGCTTTGTTTTATTTGAAAATCGCGGTGGAAGGATACAGGCAGTGGGGGGTACAGATAAAAAGCGTCCAACTCGAGGAGCTGCTGCTGCAATGGCAAAGCCAGGAAAATGCCGCTCTCGCCGGCGGAGCCGTGCAAACGCTGTTGAACAGGAATACCGCGGAGACGGTTGACGGAGCAGCACGCCATCAGGGCGGCCCTCCTTCGCTGGATCGCGTCGATCTCGAAGCCATTCTCGCGACGGCCCAGGCGATCACGAATCAGATGGACATGGATGCCATGCTCGGCAAAATCATGAATACCATCATGAAATATGCCGGTGCAGGCAAAGGGGCTCTGCTAACGGCCAGCAACGATACCCTTCTCATTCAAATCTATGCGGAGGCGGATGAAGCGCAGCCTGTTCCAGGGCCATTGGAGATGACGGATAGCTCCCTGCTGCCCGAAGGAATTATTCGTTATGTTTTCCGTACACAAGAGAATGTGCACTACTCTGCAGGAGAAGAGAGCTGGCTGATTCACAACCCCTACATTGCCAAGCATCATCCCGGATCAGCTCTTTGCATCCCCGTTACGGTTCATGGCACCATGCTCGGTGTGCTCTACTTGGAAAATAAACTGGCCAGCGGTGTTTTCGCGCATGAGCGTATGACCGTCATTCGGGCAATGGCGTCGCACGGACTGTTCATGTGTGTTCTGGAAAGCTCGCCCGCTTTCCCCACCGCGGCCGCGGGGATGGAGGACCACATCCAGCCATTGCCCGGTATCATGGAGGAGCCGCTCACGGATCGTGAGCTGGAGGTGCTCGCCCTGCTCTCCGCGGGATTATCCAATAAGGAAATTGCCGACCATCTCGTTATTGCCATGAACACAGTAAAGGTGCATGTAAAAAATATTTTTGCCAAATTAAAGGTCAACCGGCGCACCAAAGCCGTCGCTCAGGCTAAGGAGCTTAAGCTGCTTGATCAAGGGTCACAGCCGGTCTTAAATCGAAATTTCGGTGAAAATAGAAATGTGCTTCATACGCCCGGCTAAAACACAATGCTCGTTTAGTTGCTTTGTAATAAAATACAAGACAATTAGTACAAGCCGATTCAAATAGGCTTCTAAAAGAGGTTTTTTCCATTTCTACCTAGTGCTTGATTCCGCAAAAGTTCCAACGGTAATAGGGCAATCTTACCAAGGGTTATGTTACACTTGATGAACATA
>NZ_JBBBNV010000058.1:0-7341 GCF_037137075.1 Paenibacillus sp. y28 | reverse complement strand
CAAGCCTTTCAAATGGGCATACAAGGGTAAAGCCCTGAGCGTTTAAACGTTGGCCTATTTGCGGAATATAGCACTAGAATGAATGTATGTAGAGATTAACTTCGTACAGGAGGCAAGTGAACATGGAAAAAGCAGTACATATGATTTTGGAATGGACCCTGGTTGCAGAAGCGCCGATTCCCAATGATGTAAATGAAATTTTGGTTGAAGGAGAGGTTCCGGTGGCCGCATTTAAGACCGTCCGGGACAGCGCGATTTTCACCAATAAACGACTTATTATCCGGGATGCCCAAGGCTTTACAGGGAAGAAGGTTGAGATTTATTCTCTGCCGTATTCCTCCATCCATATGTGGTCCACCGAAAATGCAGGAGGCTTTTTGGACGATAGCGCCGAGATTCAATTATGGACCAAGGTCGGTCTCATTAAAGTCAAGCTTAAAAAAGGAATTGATATCCGAAGGCTCGATCGTATTATTTCGAGTGCCGTTTTGTAATCTGTGCTCAGATGAACCGTTTTGCTGTTCTTTGGTGCAATTCTTGCCTTGATGAAAGAAGCCCGGCGATTCCTGCTAATTTGTAGTCACCTGTTTTTCCTCAAGCAAACAATGTTGGCCTCAAACAAAGCCCCCGTACCTGGTAGCATCGGTGCAGGGGCTTTTGGGCCTCCTCCTGTATGGTTATGCTTCCTGTGAATATTCATTGTCCCCTTCATCTTTTTTACACGGAAGCAAATTGAATACAAATTTACATTTCCGGTGATTTTAACAAGTGTCAAGAAGGAACTCAAATTCAGGCTGATGAATGGCAGAAAAGAGACAGAACTATGATAAATCAATCCGTCATTGGGCTTCGCATAATGGTCATCGTCATGCTTTTGAATATTAGCGGGGGGCTTCTTCCCAGGCCTGCTCATGCAGAGCCTTCACTTCCGATTGTAAAGGAGGAGGGGCTGCTTTCTATCGAGGTGTACCCTCTTCGGCATCAACTGATTGTGCGGCGGCAAGGACAAGTCATCAAACAATATCGGGTAGCTGTGGGGAATCCGGCCACTCCCACTCCGATTGGAGAATATCAAATCGTCTACAAAGGGAAGGATTGGGGGCCTTCCTTTGGTCCGCGGTGGCTTGGTTTGAATGTTCCTTGGGGGACGTATGGGATACACGGGACGAACAGGCCGGATTCCATTGGCCAGCACAAAAGCCATGGCTGTATCCGAATGCGCAACCAGGATGTGATCGAACTGTTCGAAATGATTCCGCTTGGAACGAAAGTCACCATTTACGGACATGTCCTTGGCGATTCAGAGCAATCCCCTCGGGATTTGGCGGAAGGGGATGTCGGGGGCGACGTTCAGCTCATTCAGTCCCGGCTCAAAAGCGCCGGGTACTACACAGGCTTATGTAACGGGAAGTTCGGTTCCGGCACAACCGCGGCGCTAAGAAATTTCCAACGCGATCATCAATTAATTCCAAACGGCGTCGTCTCCACCAAGGTTTATGAAGCGTTAGGGCTGCTGGAATAAGCCTGATTGCAGGATGCCGATGACGGACACAAATTCATTGGCAAATATGAGCAGACATGCATCTCGCCAACGGCTTCTAAGGCCGCATGGTTGATGATATCGCATGTATTGCCATTGATAATACCGGCTTGGCTTTTGCCGCTGGCTCGCCATGACAAGTGGCGATAATCATTCTTCATCTCCTACCGGAAGATTTGTTGTGGCTCACACGAACAGAGACGAAAAATAATAGGACAATACCCAGCTCCAAGATTAGCATGAGTCTGCCTCCCAAGCTGTTGTTGCTCAAATAAAATTGATAATGTGCAACGTCCCTTTCCTGGAAATACAAGGCCAATAGGGCGACTCCGACAACGGCCGGAACTCGTGTTACCGACGTTTTTAGATGTAGTACCACATTGATGGCTAAACTAAGTACAAGTAAGGATAATGCAAGTTTCGAGAACTGTGTCGGGATCCAGAGACCATAAGAAATCAAATCGAGCCTATCGATATTGCCGGTCAACTCCATTTCTAGACACTACTGCATCATTCCAGCATTGTTGTAGTCAAATCCAACATGTTGGATAACGAAGCTTACCTCGAGGTTGGTTTTGATCTGGGAAGCAGTTCATTCCAACGGCTTTTCCAGTCCTGATTCCACTTCCTGTAATAATCGCTAAGGAATCTGCGCAACGTTACCTTCAAACCGGTTATATTCCCGATCTCGCGAATCGATTCGTAGGGAATTTCGGAAAAATACGGATTGGTTTTCAGTACATCCAGCGCTTTGCCGCGGGCGACATAAATATCGCCTGAAAGCCTTGCCTCCCCGCTGCGATTAAAAAAGTCCAGCGAAACGGTCCCAGCATCCGGATAACAAAAGCATCAGAGGGACATAGACGAGCAATCGTTTCATTGAAGCTCCTCCGAACAAGATATACCTTACTTCTTTCGTTTGAACAGACGGGATTTCCAAACCGTCGGGTCCTCTCGTACGGGATCGGTGACTCCGGTATACTTTGGTCTGCGAACCATGAGCCACCACGGAGCTCTGAGCCAGAAATCCTTTAACCCCTGCAATGAAAGCGGCGAGAGAGGAGCCAAAAAGGGGGCGCCGAACGAACGAATATTGCACAAGTGTGCGACAATAACGACAAAGCCTGTGCATAATCCGAATAAGCCCATGAACGATGAGATAATCATTAATGGAAAACGAAGGAGACGAGGAGACGAATAGAATTCCCAAGATGACTACGCGGTATGGTTGATGCGGCAACACCTGTAATCGAAACAATGATAACCATCGGAGCAGAAACGATACCCGCCTCAACAGCTGCCGTACCTATGATGATGGCGTCAAGAATACTCACCGTATTACCAATTCTTTTGGGGAGACGTATCCCCGCTTCTCTGAGCGCTTCAAACATCACCTCCATCGTCATCGCCTCAAGCAGCGCAGGAAACGGTATCCCTTCCCGGCTCGCCATTAAAGTGAGGAGAAGGTTGGTCGGAATCATCTCATAATGACAGGTAGACATCACGATGTACAGGGAAGGTAAGGTTAAGGTCATAAGCAGCAAAATGAACCGCATGGTTCGCACAAAAAAAATATACAAATAGCGATTATAATAATCGTCGCTGCTTTGCAGCATTTCCCAAAAGGTTGTCGGAACAATTAGCGCAAAAGGCGTTCCGTCACCATAATTGCTACGCGTCCTTCCAATACATTGGCCGCAACGGTGTCAGGCCGTTCGGTATTATTAATTTGAGGAAAGGGGCTAAGCGGGTTAAATGGCTACTTCAAGATCGGTGTTGAAGGGCTGGAATATTCCATCATGTGTTCCCATATTCATCCTTCCTCGGCAAAACAAAAAGTACCCATTGATTTTATATTGTATGATAACCAAATATAAACCAATTTAATCGAGTGTTGAATGAACTGGGGGAATCTCCTGAATGCTCGCCAACGCGAGATGTCAGCTCTTACTCCGTGGAAGAGAGACGATGAATTGGGCGCCCTGGTTATTCTCCACCCTAATAGCGCCACGATGCAGCTGCATAATCTCATGGGCCAGCGACAATCCGACCCCGGTATTCCCGTTAGTGCCCGTGTAGAACCGCTTGAACACATGCTCCAGATCTTGCTCCGAAATTCCCGCTCCGTCATCGGCGATGCGTACCTGCACCCGCTTTCCGTCGACAGACACCCTCACCTGTATTCGGGATTGCGCGTATTTGGCGGCGTTCGAGAAGATGCTGCTGAATGCCTTATCAAGCTGTCGCTCGTCTCCCTTAACCCATATTGGTGCGTCAGGGAACTCGCACTCGACCGACAGTTGCTTCTTCTCCGTCAACACGGCATGTGCAGCCACGACACTATCCATCACCTCGCTCACATTTATTTTTTGCAGATCAAGCTGCACTTGACCACTCTCGATTTTGGAGAGCAGGAGCAGCTCCTCTACGAGCGATTGCATCCGGTCGCTTTGCTGCAAGATGACGGTCGAGGCCATCCGTGTATCAGTAATGACGCCGCTTTGCAGCCCTTCCGCATAACCCTGTATGCTCATCAGAGGCGTCTTCAATTCATGGGAGGCATTGGAAAAAAAACGTTTAAGCTTCTGTTCGGAATCCTCCAGCCGCTTGCCGGTTTGAATACCGATCAGGGTGGCTCCCAGAATGAGAACGACCATCACGCCCAGAAAGAGGACTTTGAGACTCTTCATGATGGTGAAGACCGGATAGGAATCCACATACAAGATAGAGGTAACGGATCGCCCTCCCCCCTCGGTATCCATCACGGCAAAATAAACAGTCATCTCCCCTATCCGCATCTCTTGAATGCGATTCTTGTCCATGGTGGCCTTGTTGCTGATGTAGTAATCAAACAGCTCTTTCTCATGCGACGTATAAATGCTTCGAATGGCTTCATTATCAATGTCAAACAACTCGCGTACCATAAACAACGAGCTTCCCTGTGTCTCATTGACCACGACAGGCATATCCATCGGCATGGCGACTTCCGATGATTCACCCGTCGTGGCAGGCATCTCGCTCTCCAGGCCGTAAACCGTCTGAGGCTGGTTCAGGCTGACATCCGTCATCGCACCGGTGTAAGCCCTCGCCAAGGGCGTATTGCTTTCGAGGATACTGGCTACCGCCGCTCTGGCTTCCCGTTTCAAGTGGACTTGCATCCCGATATTGAGTGCTGTCAAGAGTGCAATGCCTACCAGCAAGGTTAAGGATACCGTTAAGAGAGTCATACGATATTGGTTTTTCATGTGTATTATGGCTGCAGCTCCTCCCGTAACATATATCCCACTGCCCACTTGTTGGCAATGATGGTGCGGCTGCCGACAGCGGCCAGTTTTTTGCGAATACGGCGAATCGTTTCATCCGTCACGCGCGTTTCCACCGCATCATGGTAGCCCCATACTTCCTTAAGCATGGTTTCGCGGGAAACGGTCTCTTCGTAATGCTTCATTAAAAAAGCAAGGCAGGCGTATTCAGTCGTTGTCAGCTCCACTTCCTTCTCTTGATGCGAGATACAGCGCTTTTTGGCAGATAGGGACAGATCACCGCAGACCAGGTCATCGTCCGAGGAGGGGGAAGCCCCTTTCATCAGCTCTGTTCGCCGCAGCAGCGCCTTGACACGCACGGTCAGAATCGTAGGCCGGAACGGCTTGGTCAAGTAATCGTCGCTGCCAAGTGTGATTCCGGCAATGTAGTCGGCGTCGCTGTCCTTGGCTGTGAGCAGAATGATAGGCACGGCCGATATAGCCCGAATCCGATTGCACAGCGTAAGCCCGTCCGTACCCGGCATCATAATATCAAGAATGACGAGATCGGCAGGCTGCTGCGAGAAAGCAAAAAACAGCGCATCTCCCGTCGGGAACGCCTTCACCCGGTAGCCTGCGCTTTCCAGAAACATTTTCACCAATTGACGAATGTCGTCTTCGTCGTCTGCAACATAGATAAGTGGCTCCACTTGGTTATATTTGCAGGCGGCCGTCCGGCCGCCCGCGCTCCTTTCCTGATCCTGCGTGAGGGAAACCCGTCAACAGTTTATTGTTTTTTTACGTCTGCAACATCTTCTTCAAGAACTTTGTCGAATCCTCCAACGGAATCAATTTTTTTGTATGTCTGGTCAAGCCCTTCCTGCAAGCGAGTGATTTGGTCGAGGACCTGATCCAGCTGGGCCTGCTCAGTCGCCGTCAGTGTCGACTTGGACAGCAAATCTGCAATCGAGGCATACAGCTTTGTCGTTTTTGCTGACACCTCAGCAAGCTTGTCCAGCTCCTGCTGATTCAGTACATTCAGCGATTTCACGTACTCGATGAATGCTTGCTCGCTGTCTGCGGTCGGCAGGATCAGCTCGATCCCGCCCTTAGCTTCAGCCGCATTAATCTTGGTGTAAAGCTCAGCTGCGCTCTCCTGAAGCTTATTCACCTTCTCCTGTACCGCCTCAAGCTCGGCTTGTTCGCCCGCTGTCAGCTTCTCCTTCCCAAGCAGGCTATCAAGCGAGGCGTACAGCTTCCCGCTCTCTTCGCTCACGTGGACCAGCTTGTCCAGCTCCTGCTGATTCAGTACGTTCAGCGATTTCACGTACTCGATGAATGCTTGCTCGCTGTCTGCGGTCGGCAGGCTCAGCTCGATCGCCCCGTCTGTTCCAATTGAGGCCTTGGACGCCTGGAGCGGCGATTCCATAGCATATGCGCCAGCTGTTGCGCTCATCGCCACCATCATCGCCATTACTGCAGTTACACCCATTTTTTTGTACTTGTTCATTGTTATTCGCTCCTTTAGCTTTTGTTTTGCTGAGGAAGAGTCGTTGCCCTTGCCTTGTTTATACTATAAGGCAGATCGGGTGCCGTAATTTACCATGAAGTAGCCACAAAAATGTAATAGAACTGTCACAGCGACACAGGCCGACTGCGAGATAAGCACGCCCGCACAACAAAAGGTGCAAGCTCCAGCCAGATGTCGGTACGGAATAAGTACCATGTCGCGGATGGCTTCACTCTCCTCATCTCTGATCTTGGTTATAAAGAAATACCGCTCGGAGCAAAGGACACGCCCACAGGGATCGTCAAGATGACAGCATCTTCACCCAGGTTCGCCGCATTGGTTTAGATGAAGCGCTCACTGCATCGGCCGTGATGTAAGACGAAATCATACAAATGATAAACAGTAAACAGGATAAGAATTTCACTAGTTCAAACGCTGGAAGGAAACCTAGTATTGGTAACAGAAGCTTCTCGGGGTACCGGGAAGAGGACTTCGATAGGCATTTCGCCATTACCGTGAAGGGAACATTCATCGCGATTCAGCAAGCGGCGCGGCACGGGGCATAAGCGAGAACGATCGCATGATCAACTTTTCGACTTCCGCCAGGAGGGGTGATGCCTCCGATATACAGCGTTTATGCGGCGCCCAGGGTGCAGTCGAGCAGCTTATCCGTCATCCGGCCACGAAGCTTGAACCGAAGAAATTACGGTCAACCCGATCACACAGGAACCCATGAACACAGAACTGTTTCCGGCTGAAGCATCGGGAGGCCTTAAGCACAACATCACAAAAACAAGACCATCCATCATAACAGACTATCCCAGATGGTAGCCGTTTTTATGATGGATGGTTTTCATTGTGAATTTTTATTTGCAGCGCCGGTCGATTTCATGGATCGCATAGTAAGAAATTCAGTATGGTTACGTTGCAAAACCACAATTCGCCGTCAGGTGCTGATCAGGATGTTTGGGGGAGACTGTCAATTAAAAAGTGTAACCTTTGAAAACTAAATCTAGTAAACTGTTGAGCCGCAGCTTGACATGGAGCCT
>NZ_JBBBNV010000057.1:0-8386 GCF_037137075.1 Paenibacillus sp. y28 | reverse complement strand
GTCATCCTATATTCTCCTTTTCAGGGGTTCTACTACAAGGATTGACGGTCTATGGACATGCTAAACTGGGAAGAACCCTTAAAATTCTATTATGGGAACCGATGCATCAATGGATGGAACGAATTCACCGTAAACCTAGTCGAAAATCAGCGGGTAGGCGCAAGAAACAGTGAGCTAGTATTTCCGTCACTCAGGGGAAACTACATAAATTTACCAAATGGACAGAGAGCTACCTTCTGGTGGGCAATCGACTTTTTGGTAATGAAAACTAAAACCTTGTTCAGAATTATTCGAAAACTATGCCGCCGACTTTTTATGCAACGCTAGTGACTCTACATAGAATAATATTTTTTTGGCGGATGTACAACTATTTGATTTTTATTACGTTCTATATTATGGATAGAGAAAGAAGGGAGAATCAACCAAAAATTAAGATAGTTTTTATAATATAACGTGTACAAAGGAAAACTCATCGGCTATATTTGATTATAGCTAGAAGTAAACGTTTTCATATCCATGGTTTTTTATTACAGGAGGGCAATGTAGTGAAAAAGAAAAGTCGAAAATCATTGTTCAGTGTAGCATTATCAGCCGTATTATTGGCATCGAGTGTTACCCCGGTGTGGGCCGATGACGCGGGGAGCCCGCCAGCTATTCTATTATCCATAGCGAATCCTATCGGTTCGATAGCTCTTACTTCACAGAGTAAGCTGAATATTCAAGAAGTGAATTTGCTTACCGGCGAAGAGCTGAACACGGTTAGCTTTACAGCAGAGCTTGTCAACGGCTCGGATCGGGATATGCAGTTTGTTGATTATTGGATCCGGCTGAACAGCGGGACGGGAGCGGTCATCGATGTACAGCTGCAGGCCCAGGACAAGGATAAAAACAAGGTAGCGGCAGGCACGTCCCAGCAATTTCATTTTTATGCCAAGGTTAGCAAAGCAACGGCCCTCGCAGACCTGAAATTCCAGGTGATTAAGTGGGATTTCGACGCGCCGAATTTTGAACGGGTTGTCGGTGAAATCGCCGTTCCGGACAGCTATAGTCTGCAGACACCGTCAGACAGCAAGCGGAGTGTTTTGTTATCCGGTGTGCCGATTACAACCTATGTCAAGCGTGTTAATGTCAGTAAGAACGATATAAACTCGCTGCCTACGGTTTCCTTTATGATGGTGAATTCCGGAAGCCGCAGCATCAAGCTTCCTGACCTGCAGTTTACGGTAGAGACGGCGGACGGACTGTCGTACCCTATGAATGTGTCCGGCCTGACCAAGGATACGGTGCTGCAGCCGCTTGAGGATAAGGAAGGCATTTTGACTGCGATCATCCCGCAGGAGGCCGGTCTTGAGGGCTGGAAGCTGAGTGTGAAACAAACGATCGAAGGGGGCGCTTCCGACGGCACGGCGCTGGTTGTGCCTGTTGCTGAATATGATTTGCCACAGGCAAAAGCGGATGATGTGTCCCTTGGCGCGGTGTATGAGTTTAGCAATAAGCATGGAATTTATACGGCCAGCATGACCGGTCTGCATCGTCTTCCGTGGGAGGATGAGGATCTTTTGACGGCCAATGTTATTATCGCGAACCAGGGAACGGAGTCTTTGCCGATTCCGGATTTTACGGGATATTTCGAACTGGACGATGCGACCAAGGTGGAAGCGGTGGCTGTGAATACGGACAAGGTTATCTCACTCAATCCGGGAAGTGAACTGCAATTGCAGCTGATTGGCAAAATTCCGTTTACGACGCAGTTTAAGCGGGTAAAGCTGTTGCTGCAGGAAAATGAAACTGTAGATACGCTGAGCGGAAGTGCGGCCTCCAGCACAGATAAGCCTGTGAAGGTGGATTTGGTGCAATTTTACCATAACTCGGATTTGCTGCAGGTAGGGCTGATTCCGAACGGGGCCAAACGCAAGCTGACGGCCATCGGTCGTCAGGCAGACTATTCTGTACGCTCTGTGATGACATTTACGGGTAAATCCTCGGATATTTATGCCGCTCAGCTTGCGGTAGAGAACCTGGAGAAGCGTCATACCGACATCGCCAAGCTTGTTGCTCATTTCCGCGCGGCGGACGGAACGGTATACCCTGCACAAGTGACCGAGCTGTCTGAGAAAGTTAGACCGGGCGCAACGGGGTTGCTGTATGTATGGAGCAGCGTGCCGAAATCGTATGCCACCGAGGGCCTGCAGCTCTTAATCGGAGATGCCGTGAAGGACGGCAAGCTGGCGGAGAAGGACCCGGACGGGTACGTGAATGCCGCTTCCTTCGTTCTTCCAGCGGAGCAGAAGGAACCGAAAGCATCATTTAAGGAGCTCGAAATCGCCCCTTACACCATATCGATGAGTAATTTCGGCACCCAGCTTAATTTTGTTACAGGTGAAGTTGAATTGAAGTTCGAATATGAACTGACCCATAACCTGCTGATGGAAACGAATATGGACAACCAGAAGCTGATCGTGGAGATGGAGGATACGCGAGGGAAATTCAAAATGTCCCATTATCTCGATTTGGAAACAGGCAAGGATGAGAGCAAGGTGCTGGATCTGGGCTTCCATCAGATGAAGCTGATCAAGGCCGATGAGAATTTGAAATTTAACGTCGAAGATATGGAAAAATATCGCTTGAACGTGTACCACGAATTCCAATCCGGACAGAAGAAGCTGCTGGCCACGAAGGATCTGTATTGGTTTATGTACAATGATTGAGCTTCCGGTATCGGGGAGACGATAGAAGCGAAGGCTGTGGTGTGGTCGAACGACCGCCGTCATGCAGCGAAACAGCGCGCGCTGGGAGCTGCGCGCCGCGAAGAGCCTGTTTTGCGGAGAATCGATAATTTGTCCTGAGAAGACGTTTATGCCGTTCAGCCGCGGCTTCTGTCGGTCACCAAGGGACGCAAAATGCCCGGTGGAGGGAATACCCCTCTGACCGGGCATCGTTTTAAATCGGGGTACCTTGGAGCAGGAAGGTTTGATGAGTCGTCCAGGCCCTATTGTCCGTCTGGTACAACAAATGAAGCCGATCTGCTATAAAAGTGAGATCGATAGGGCGGTTTCTCAGGCTGGCGAGCACATCATGCAGCTCGTCATTATTCAGATTTTGCCCAATCGTCAGATGGGGGTGAAATTCGTACCGGGGATTCGCCACTTCGAGCGGTCCGCTGCAAACCTTGCGGTGCAGCCGGCGAAACGGCTCGGGATCGGCTGTCGCCATGTAAATCACCGGATTGACCGGGTAAAAGGTGGAGAACCGATTGAATGTGATCGGAAAAGGGGCTAACTCAGCAGTCAGCTGGTTCAGGTGAGAAATGATGTGCTGAAGTCCCGTCTCGTCGGTTTCCCCAGCTTCACGAACGGTCAGATGGGGAGGAATCAGGCTGTAATTCGGATCATATCGTTTTCGCAGACTGTTCGCCGTATCTTGAATGGATTTTGGGGGAAACACAGCAATTCCGTATTTCATATTCACGTCACTCCTTTTCGTTTCCTCCTTCTTATTATACCGTTTGCTTCGGCAATCCAACAAATGAAGGTTCAACTTTATCAGAAAATTATGATATAATTGGCTTATCTTTGAAAGGGGAGACTCCAGATGAAGCGGCAAGTACACAGCAATGAAATTAAATCCTCTGTCCTGCAAAAGCTGGCCGAACGGGGCGTAAGCTTGGAGGACATTGCCGAAATTGTATACGAAATGCAATCCCCTTATAACCCGCAATTGAGTATGGAGGCCTGCTTGGACAGTGTACAAGCGGTTCTTGCCAAAAGGGAGCTTCTGCATGCCCTTCTTGTGGGCATTGAGCTAGATACATTGGCTGAGAAAGGCTTGCTTTCCGAGCCGCTCCAGTCGATTGTAGAGAGTGATGAGGGGCTATTCGGCTGCGATGAGACTTTAGCTCTCGGCTCCGTCTTCGGCTACGGAAGTATTGCGGTAACGACCTTTGGGCATTTGGATAAGCACAAAATCGGAATCATTAAGAAGCTGGATACCAAAAACGGAAATGGCGTGCATACGTTCCTTGACGACCTGGTAGCCAGTGTCGCAGCTTCGGCATCAAGCCGGATTGCTCACCGGCAGCGTGATTTGGAAGAGCAGCAGTCAGCACAATCAACATCCTTTTCGCCCAAGGAGCAGGCCGGATGACCACGTCCCTGGATTCGGGAATTTCCCGTTTTCAGGGATTTTTTTGCGGGAAATTGGGGTATCCTGTAGAACAGAGAAGGAAAAAGGAGGAGAGCCGGATGAGGTGGGTGTACTGGGTCAAATTGTATGATTCCAAATTTCAGGCGGGCTGTTTGGCGAAGCGGATGGAAGAGGACTGGTGGATATACGGCTATGAATGCCCTCAAGAGGTCGAAGTCTTCCGGTCTAAAAAGGGACGGTTCGGCGTTCGGTATGTGCTTTAAGATTTGAAAAATTTTCTTGACGGGACCTTTCGGTTTAGTGTATAGTTATATTTGTCGCTGTGAACGGACACTAACAACTGACGCGGGGTGGAGCAGCCCGGTAGCTCGTCGGGCTCATAACCCGAAGGCCGCAGGTTCAAATCCTGCCCCCGCAACCAATTCTCGTTCGGGCCCTTAGCTCAGTTGGTCAGAGCGGTCGGCTCATAACCGATTGGTCGCAGGTTCGAGTCCTGCAGGGCCCACTTTAGCAGAAACCTTGATTTTGCAAGGTTTTTTGTGTTTTTTAGGGCCTTTTATTTATTGCGATTGGTCATAAGCTGCCGTTTCAGTTTAGGCCGGACTCCTTACGCTCGTTTAGCTGATTCAGTTATTTGGCCTTATTCCCCCTCTTTAATTCTTCTTCACATGGCTATTCTACCTTACTTACTTCTTACTTACTTACTCTACGGTTGATTCGCTCTTTCCTGTTGTCTTCCTGTTGTTTACCAACCGTGGTTGAGATTGTAACCGAGATTCGAGCAGATAACCTCCTGATTCGATAATCAGAAGGTTATCCGCTGGGGCTATCCGGTATTCATTTCATGGTTTTACCAGTGGACCCAAATGTTCCCGCTCCCGTCACAGAAGCTGCTGTCGGTGCATTCCATGACAAGCTGAAGGCTTCCAGAGCCGGGATAATATCTGGCAAATTGCTCATACTTGCGATTCGGGGTTCCGACTGTTCCGTAGTCGACGGTGGTTCCGTATTGATCAAGAATATACCAGTTAATCTCGGAGCTGGTTGACCAGCCTTCAATATACACTTCCGCTGTGCTGCCGGTATACAGCTGGCTCGCTGCTGAACGTGCGGAATTGGTGACAAAAATCGTTTCTTCACCGGTTGCATGGACAGGCAGGGCCGTCATAAATACCGAAGCTGCTACGGCGAGCGTCGTAAACCAACGTTTTTTCATTAATGAATCAGCTCCTTTTTTAAATAGATAACACAAATAAATGGAAGTATCTCCTTTCTTTTCATTCATAGGCGCATTTTATGTTAGCATGTATTTATATGGAAAAATATAGGTTGTTCTGGCCGAAATATGATTTTTCTCATTGCCCTGCAAAATTTTTCTCAAAAATTAATGTTATTTTAATAAAAGTGCTTCGGTTTAGGAGTATACTCTCTACATAGACACAACTTTGACAAACTTGGATTGGAGTGATGGGGTATGAAAGCTCTCAAAAATATTTTACAAGGAATCGTGTACGGAATTATTGCGATTGGAGCTCTTCCCTTTCAAATTATTCAAAGCTTCCTGGAGCTATAAGCTTCTCTACTTGAACAAGGAAAGTCCGCTTTCGAGGGCTTTCTTTTTTTATTTGCAGCCTTGTTATTTGCAGCCTTGTTATAGCAGAACAACAGGGCTTGTTTCCCGAGAAATGAAGCTGATAGCAAAAAGCCCTTCCGGCAGGAAGGGCTTTGCTTCTGACTTCCGGTTCTCCTCAAGAGTGAGGAACTGCTGCGGGCGGATTTGCTTCGGCCGCCGGATCGGGAGCAGCAGGCTTGACAGGAACAGCGACCGGCTTGTACTGACTGTCGATATACGTTACTGCTTTGGGATACGTAATGACCTGTGCATACATTTTGTCCGGTTCCGGATAGGATAAGGTGTAATAAATGTGTGCTTGGCCGTTGTTAAATTCAATACGGGTGATTTGGATGGCATAGCCTGAATTCGGCTGAGATCCCCAGGAAAGAGTAACCTTGTTTACCTCGTCGGATACCTTTTCCGTTTCAACAGAAAGCGAAATGGAAGCCAGCTGGCGCGCTTTATATAGCCAATCTGCGGCAAGACCCCGATTCATTTCCTGTGTCGTATCGAATGCAATGGTTCCTTGGGCTGCTGCAGCGCTATCTCTCAGTGCCGCGGTCAGCAGCATGGCATAGTCCTGTGCAGAGATCGTTTGCTGCGGCTGGACATCGGAAGGAATAGGGAGCCCGTTCAAAGAAGCAATAATAAAAGCTTCCGCATTCCAGGCATCATTGGCCACGTTTGCGAAAAAATCGCTCGCCTGCGGAGCCTTGATGAACCGGATGTTGTCGATGTTGAGATCAAGCCCTTTTACAATCATAGGCACAGCCTCGCCATAAGAAACCGGGCCTTTCGGATCGAAGTGGTTGGCGTCAACGCCGTTTACAATTCCGGCCTCTTTCAAGGAGAGAATGCTCTCCTCCTGCGGCGTACCTGCAATATCATCGAAGGCCAGAGAAGTGCTGCCGAAGGATAGTAATAGCAGCAGGGAGAGAGCCCCCTTCCGCAGCCATTGTTTTTGATATGTTTTCATTTTGTTTCACCTCATCATTACTAACGCAGCTCCGTATAAAAATGTTGCAGCAGACCCGGTCCAAGCTTTTATCGGACTGTCGTTATTCTGGTTCTATTATAATTCAACAACCTGCAGAAAAAAATCCTCATTTTTTCATGTGTGCCTTACATAAAAAAAATGATAAAGGGGCATACCTTCCTTAGTAGGATATAAAATGGATGACAGTAAGGGAGGACGTTTGTTTTGATCGAATGGAAGAAATGGCTGATTCCAGCCGCTGCGCTGCTGGCTCTGACAGCTTGCCGTGCTGAGCCGACACAAGGAACAGCGCTGGTTGAGCCGGAGGCGGTCCAGCCGGTTACGGTGGAGATAAAGAACACAAACGGGGAAGCGATTGGTTCGGCTACCCTTAGGCAAATGAAAGCGGGTGTTCAGATTGAAGTGGAGGTTTCCGGCTTAACTCCGGGCTTGCATGGCTTCCATATTCATCAAAACGGAACGTGCGAGCCACCAGAATTTAAATCGGCCGGGGACCACTTCAACCCGGATGGCAAGCAGCATGGCTTTGAGAATCCAAGAGGGTTTCATAACGGAGATTTGCCGAATCTGGAGGTCAATCAGGATGGAAAGGCATCTGCTGTCATGGTCGCCAAAAAGGTTACTTTGGAAACAGGAGCGCCGAACTCGCTGCTGAAGCCGGGCGGAACCTCCCTCATTATTCATGAGAAAGTGGACGATTATAAAACCGATCCGTCTGGTAATTCCGGGGCGCGTATCGCCTGCGGCATAATCAAGTAACCAGCACAAACACCCCGCTCCGTGGCAGGAACTGCCATCGGCTGCAGGGTGTTTGTCTTTTTTGCTCGCTGACACCCGAATCCCTGTGTTAGTACGAGCTGGTATATCCCATAAGCTTATTGCCTGCATATACCCAAGAATCGGGGCAATATGGGAGATGAGGTGTTTGATTCAGGGAGTGCGTGCGATGAGCACAGCCTGAGGCCGGACGAGTACAGCGATAAGAAATAGCCGCTGCCAGATGATTTGCCGGGTACTTGGAAGGCTGCAAGCCGATGCCGGAATGTCAGGTTACACTCGGACGGACTGCTGTAATCTGTGACAGCTTAGAATAATCTGGGGCCGCATCCCCCGGGAAAGAAGGGTCCGGGCGGGCACAAGGGGCGAGGTCTTTCGATCAGGACAATCGCAAGCAGGTCAAACAGAACAAGCGGCAAAAGTAAAGGGAAGAACGAAATGGTTGCCTTGCCGGGGTGATGCGGCTGCTTTGCCGTTTGCAAATAGACCTTGTTTGAAGTCACCTTCACAATTTTACCGCGATAGGTTCCTTGATTCGTTTGGATTTGAACCATCTGGTTCATATATTTTTGGCACAATCTCCGGTTCGTTTGTACGTTCGCCATAAAAACACCTCATTTCCTTCTAATTGCTCTAGTATATGAGTTTACAATCGAGCCGGATTGGGTGTAAACGGCCTAAAATAAGCGTACATTGACTTTTGTCCGGACAAAATCTCTCAGCTTGACATAATCTAGTGCACTAAAACTTAAATATAACAACAGTTAAAAGCAAAGAACCTTGCCTTTATAAGTCCATTTAAAAGGCTTGGCCATGGTGGAGTTGAAGTAGTCGATAAACGCAAACACTTGTTT
>NZ_JBBBNV010000056.1:0-8625 GCF_037137075.1 Paenibacillus sp. y28 | reverse complement strand
CAAGCCTTTCAAATGGGCATACAAGGGTAAAGCCCTGAGCGTTTAAACGTTGGCCTATTTGCGGAATATAGCACTAGGACCAGTGCCTTACGCCAAATTGCTTTTCCTTTGCGGCTCGGTTTGTAATACAATAGAACGTATTCCTTTGTACAACACAGAAACGAAGCCTGATTATGAGAAGCAGCTTCAGAACATGCACGTTGATCTTGGCAGGAGGCCGCCTGCTGGCTTGGGCGATGATGAACGATGCCCTGCACCCGGGCAATGGCCGTCATTATAGCAACCGGGTCGCTGTTCTGGAATATCATCACCTTGATCCGGCAGCCTCGGACTATACGATTACGCCGGAAATGCTCCAAGCGCATCTGATCGCGCTCCAGGCGAGCCATTATCAAATGATTTCGATGCAGCAGTTCCTCGAGCTGGACAAGCTGCAGGATGAAGCCACCGGTGCAGGCAAGCTCAAAATCAGATTAAAAGATGCAATTCCCCATTACCGCAAGATGTAAACCGGCGGCGCTTCCCCCCGCATCAGCTCATCCGCTGCCCCTTCGTTCCATTCAGGGGGATGAACCGGCCGGAAGCCAAAATCATTTGAGACGACGGGAGGCTTTTCCATGAAACAGGGCCCCTTTGAATATCCCGCCTTGGAAACGCCGCGTCTGCGGCTGCGAAAATTGACAACTGCCGATGCGCAGGCTATGTTCCAATACTGCTCGGATCCTGCTGTGACCCGTTTTACCACCTGGTATCCCCATCCGTCCCAGGATGTGACGGAGGCTTTCATCCGTGCTGCCATTCGGATGTACGAGGAAGGACAGGCCGCCCCGTGGGGCATAGAGGACAAAGCAGCGGGCAGCCTTATCGGCACCTGCGGCTTCGTTAACTGGAGCACTCAGCATGCGAAGGCGGAGCTTGGCTATGCGCTATCGCAAGCATACTGGCGGCAGGGCTATATGACCGAGGCTGTCCGGGCCCTGATGTCATACGGGTTTGAGATCATGCAGCTTGTCCGCATCGAAGCCCGCTGCCATGTCGACAACCGGGCCTCCGCCAACGTGTTGGAGAAAAATGGAATGCAGCTGGAAGGCATCATGAGAAAGCACCTCTTCGCCAAAGGCCGCTTCGAGGATGTATGCATGTATGCGATGATTCATGAGGAGAACGGCAGACGGCGGGAGACGGCTAGCCGCGCGGCCGGCGAGTTCTTTTCAGGCATTTGAAAGAAAGGAGAATATAATGAACCCGTCATTTATGGAAGCACAATTGCGGAGATGCAACCGAAACTTCGTGATTGCCAATCTGCTTTTGTTTGTCTTTGTGCTTGGCATCAGCTTCTTCTATCAAAGAGCGCTCTTTAATTATTGGTTTGGCCCGTTTGAGATCCGCTCTGAGGAGCTGGTTGCGATAAAGGATACGTATGAGCAGCATAAAATTAACGTCCGTTTTGAACCGGATGAGGTATACGAGGCAGTCGCCAGTCAGGTGCACTGGCTGGAGGATTCATTTGCAAGGATGAAGAGCAAAGAAGAAACAGACTATGACTTCTCTTATATCAAGGTCAACGATAAATTCATTATCGTCCGGACGCTGCCCGATGAAGCCGTTCCTGTTCCTCTCACTGGAACCATCTTCCCACTGAAAGTGGCTGTTCTAGCCGAGGTCCTGAAGGGAGCCGGGAAATTGGACCAGGGTGGCGATTTTTTGCCGTTCTTTATTGATACCACACATTCCTTGGATAGCAATGTGCAAGTCCTGCTGTGGATACAGGGCATCACCGGCGCTCTGCTCCTCTTTAATTTGGCTCGTCTGATCTTCAGAGTGACGAATCCCGAGCGTCACCCGGTTTATAAAAAGCTGGCTCTGTTCGGAGACTCCGAGCAAAGCGCTGAAGAAATTGATCAAGAATGGGCCGTTCTTCCGGAGCATGCCCGGAAGGGACATATCCTTATGACCTCCACCTGGATTGTCAGGAAAACCATCTTCTCCTTGAAATTTTCCAGGAACCGGCATGATGACGATACCCGCTTCTCACTGAAGATATAACACCGTCTGGAGCTAATTCAAGCAGTGTATGGAGAGATGTGGCTTGTTCGAACCATCGATACCAAGCAGCATACCGCAACAGCCAGCCTGACTTGATTCTATCGTTTTCTCCTGATAAAACCGCCCAGTATTTTCTTGAAAAAGCCCTCCAAATCACGTTTGTTCATTCATAATATTCACAATATAAGAAAAACCGTCTGTGCTTCTCGCGCTGGCGAAATTCACAGACGGTCCTGCTCGCTGCGGGGACTAAGCGCTGGTTAGTTTCCTGCCTGCCGAAATAAGCTACGTCACTCTACTGCTTCATTCATCATGATTCATTCCGCCGACACCCGCACAAGCTGAAGCCGGTCTGTGCCGGGCTCCCGCTCAGCCCGCAATACAAATGAAAACCGGTTTAGCGCCAGGCACAAGCCAAAGTCCTCCTCCGGTGCCGACGCTTCCCCGACCAAATCCAAAAAGCTGCCCGTCCGCCGCTCATCCCGCAGCTGCCGGATCACCGCATCGAAATCGCCCGGACGTCCCTCCAGCTCCGCCTTGATCCATTCGGCGCACAGGGTATCCTCGTCCGCCTCTTCTTCGCCGCCAAGACCCATACATACGAGAGACACATGCTGCGGCTGCTTCGTGCGAATGTACTGCGCGATGGCGCCGGCATTGACGAAGCTGCCGGTGATGATTTCATCCGCCTGCTGCGCGCCTACAATGCCCTGTGTGCCGGCGCTCGTCGTATGCACCATCGTTTTGCCGGTCAGCTGACCGTTCCGGCCCGCCTGCTGCAGCTGCCACGGAGAGTTGCCATAATCAAAGCCCGGAAGCATCACCCCGCCGCGCTCCCCGACGAGAATAAATTCGGGATTGTCCTTCTTCAAAGCATAAGCCTCTTCCTGCCTGCCGATAGGGTAAATTCGGGCAACACCGCCCTCCAGAGCATAACAAGCGGCGGAGAATGCCCGAAACACATCGATAATGACGGTCAGACCGCGGGCCTGCCGCGCCCCTTCCAGCAATTGATAAATCTGAATATCCATACGGTGTTTCCCCTTCCTCTCGGACCTCTTCATCCTAGTAAAGCCTAGCTCCGGCTTCGAACCTCAAAAATGGCGAATTTGAGGTAGTCGCCCTCCTCCGCTCCCAGTAATCGCGGATGATCCTTGCCTGCGCCACGGTACTCAATAAGCCGCAGCACCTTCCCGGCATCCTGAGCCGCCTCCTGAACCGTTTGCAGAAACCGGTCAGGCCGCACATGATAAGAGCAGCTGGCGGTAACCAAATACCCGCCTTCATTAATAATCTTGAGCGCATGCAGATTAATGTCCTTGTAGCCGCGGCAGGCGCTCTCAACAGCGGAACGCGTCTTGGCGAATGCAGGCGGGTCAAGAATGACGACGTCCCACGTCCGGCCTTCCGACGTAAGCGGCTTTGAGGTATCCACCTTGCTCTTTCCTGCTCCGCTTTGGCCTTGAGCGGCTTCCGCACGCTGCTTCCGCTCATCCAGACCTTTTATTTGCTGACGCAAATAATCGAACGCATCGGCAACGACGAATTCTACCCGCTCCCCGAATTCATTGAGCTCCACGTTTCTGCGTGCAGTATCAATCGCATGAGCGGATATATCCAGGCAGGTCACTTTTTTAGCCCCCGCCCGGCAGGCGTTCAAGGTGAAGCTTCCCGTATGCGAGAAGCATTCCAGCACGGTTGCCCCGTCCCAATAAGGAAAGGTAACCTCTTTGCCGCCACGGTTCACAGGAACGAGACTCCGGCCGCCTTCCGGGTTCTCCCGCTCCTCCAGCGTAATGCCGCTGCGGCTCCCCCAGCCCAGCATAAGCGGCGCGATCGCGGCGCGGTTATCCCGCTGATCGAAGAAATAGCCGGTTTTTTGCCCCTGAACGATATCGACCTCCAGCTTAAGCCCGTTCTCTTCGATAAGGATGTGCCGCGGGCATTCCCCATACAGCACACCGGTGCGCTGCTCCAGTCCCTCCAGCTCGCGGACTGCCACATCGCTGCGTTCGTAAATGCCTTGCGGAGCGAATACCTCCACTAGCGCCTCTACCAGCTCGTCCCGGTACATATCCATACCAAGACTTAGTATCTGAACGACAAGCACGGAACCGAACTTATCCACAACGAGCCCGGGCAAGGAATCTCCTTCCCCGTATACCATCCGGCACGCGCCGGTATCGGACAAGAAGCGCTCGCGGTGCGCCTTGCAGCGTCTGAAGCGCTCGGCAAAAAAAGCCCGATCCAGCTTGTCTACAGGCTCATATGCCATAATCCGTACCGTAATTTGGGAAGCTGGATTTACCGTACCCACAGCCAGAAAACGGCCGCGGTGATCCAGCACCTGAACCAGCGATCCGGGTACAACCTCCCCCTCCACCCGTTCAATCTCATTTTGATAAACCCAAGGATGTCCCTGTTCCAGCCGTTTTTTGCGGCTGCGCTGCAAATAAACCGATGTCATGAAGTGAAGCTCCCCCTATTGTTTTTATCTCCATCTTGCCACTGCTGCCGGTTTCCCGGCTTCTTCTATCTGTGGGCTATTAATACTGCCCGGAGCCGGCTTGCCCCTGCACAATCGCTACCCCCGAGCTGGTCCCAAGCCGGGTTGCTCCCGCTTCAATCATTCGAAGAGCCGCCTGTATGTCCCGGATACCGCCAGACGCTTTGACGCCGATCGACGCACTGACCGACCCCCGCATGAGGCGAATGTCCTCCACAGTGGCTCCGCCGGGCCCAAAGCCGGTGGACGTTTTTACAAAATGAGCGCCGGCTTGCTCGGAAATGCGGCAGGCTGTTTTTTTCTGCTCCTCGTTAAGCAGTCCCGTCTCCATAATTACTTTTACAATCGCTTGACCGCGAACCGCCTCGACAACGGCTTCAATATCGTGTTGAACCGTCGTATAGCTGCCCTCCAGCAGGTGGCCGACAGAAAGCACCATATCGATTTCCACCGCGCCGTCCTGAGCGGCCTGATGCGCTTCCGCAGCTTTTAAGCGCGCTGCCATCGCCCCCAAGGGGAAGCCGCATACAGCACTGATGCGAACCGCGCTGCCCTCCAGCTCGCGACGGCACAGCGGCACCCAGGCTCCGTTTACACAAACGCTGTAAAATTGATGCTGGCGCGCTTCCTCGCACAGCTTGCGAATCGCCGCTTCCCCCGCCTCAGGCTTTAGCAGCGTATGGTCAATGAATGCCGCAAGCTCTGCAGGCTGCAAGGCGCCCTTCGCGCCGCTCCCCGCTTCATTTGAATTCGCCATTAGTCATGCACCTCGATTCCTAGTTTTTCAAGTGCTTTGCGAAGCACGCCATCATTGTTGTCGTACCCGTGCTGCCGCTGCTGCCTCCAGGCCTCCGCCGGGCTCAGCCATTCCACGCCGCGAATTTCTTCAACTTGGGCATGCAGCTCGCCGCTTACGGCCTCGACCAAAAAATAGTGGACCTCCTTCTGCACATTCCCTGCGTTCGGGTGCTGAAAATGGTAGCCGATACGCGCCAAGGGCTCCACAATAACGCCCTCAATGCCTGTCTCCTCCGAGATTTCCCGCAGCGCGGTCTGCTCGACGGTCTCTCCGGTCTCCATCTTGCCTTTCGGCAGCGTGATCTTGCCAAATCGGTCCTGAATCAATTGAACTTCAAGAAGGTCTCCTGTTTTCCGGTAAACCACGCCTCCTGCTGATATTTCTCTCATCCCGATTTTCTCCTCTCCTGAAAATCCGTTAGGTCATGCTGTTCCCGACCTATAATCAAGAAGGATTTCACCCGCAGCGGCCGCACTTCCTGCGGTACACCTTGCGAATGAAACCCTCCCCTTGCCGGCCGTATGCGGCCGTGCTGTCTCTCAATCTGTCAACCTTCCGGTCTGCTAGGCGCGCAGAAGCACACGCTCAGAAGCATTGTCCCGCTCTTCAGATACATGCCTCAGCTTCGGCGCTTCTACCGCTTCGCCGCGGCATTCGTTGACGCCTGCTTCCGTAATCCGGACGCGTACGATTTCGCCAATCCAGCTTTCCGGCCCTTCGAAGACGACGTTCAAATAGTTATCGCTGTACCCTTGAATCAGGCCGCTGCCTTCCGTCCCTTTATGGGCCCGCTCCGGAATAACCTCCAGCACTTGACCGACGTACGGCTTCGCATACTCCAGCTGCATCCGTTCAGACAAATCAATCAGGCGGTGAACACGCTCATTTTTGACCTCTTCATCGATTTGGTCCTCCATACGAGCCGCCGGAGTTCCGGTTCGCTTCGAATAAGGGAACACGTGCATTTCAGCGAATTTCATTTGTTCCATAAACCGGAAGCCCTCTTCGAACATCTCTTCCGTTTCCCCCGGGAAGCCGACAATAATGTCCGTCGTAATAGCAACCCCCGGCAGCGCTTGATGGAGCAGCTCAATTTTGCGGGCAAACTCGGCCGTGGTATACTTGCGGCGCATCCGCTTCAAAACATCATCCTGGCCGGCCTGCAGCGGCACGTGAAGATGACGGCACATTTTGTCCGATCTGTTTAGCACTTCAATAACCTCATCCGTAATTTGGCTGGCTTCAATCGAGCTAATACGGATACGCTTCAGCCCCTCCACACGGTCCAAGTCACGCAGAAGCTGCGCCAGGCTGTAATCCTCCAAATCCTCCCCATAGCCGCCGGTGTGAATCCCCGTCAGCACAATTTCCT
Organism: Paenibacillus sp. y28; assembly: GCF_037137075.1. Lineage (NCBI taxonomy): Bacteria > Bacillati > Bacillota > Bacilli > Caryophanales > Paenibacillaceae > Paenibacillus > Paenibacillus sp. y28. The sequence goes on along the minus strand of NZ_JBBBNV010000056.1, from coordinate 1,902 downwards.
GGTAGCCGGCCTGTACAAGCATTTGCGCCTGCTTCAGTACGCTCTCCGGGGTACGGCTCCGCATCAGGCCGCGGGACCAAGGTATAATACAGAACGTACAGAAATTGTTACAGCCCTCTTGAATTTTGAGAAAGGCCCGGGTCCGGTCGGCAAAATCAGGCACATCCAGCTCCTCGAATTCCCGGGTTTTCATAATGTTGCGCACCGCGTTAATCGGCTGGCGCTCCGTTTCATACTGCTTCACCAGCGGAATGATCTTATCCCGATCCTGCGTTCCGATGACCAGGTCAACGCCGGGAATAGCCGCCACTTCAGCAGGCGAGGTTTGCGCGTAGCACCCGGTTACGGCAATAATCGCCTCCGGATTGCGGCGAATGGCACGGCGTATGATTTGACGGCTTTTTTTGTCGCCGGTATTCGTGACCGTACACGTATTAATGACATAAACATCTGCGGTTTGCTCAAAGTCAATCTGCTCATAGCCTTCCTGCTTGAACAACTGCCAAATCGCTTCGGTGTCGTAAAAGTTTACTTTGCAGCCCAATGTATGAAAAGCCACTGTTGGCATTGCTTCAACCTCCCATTTCTCCGGCTTCATATAATATACAGCTGAGTGCGGCCATAGCCGCAGTTTCGGTGCGTAAAATCCGCCTGCCAAGACTAATTGCCCGGCACCCTGCGCTCTCCGCCTCGGCAACCTCCCGCTCGCTGAAGCCGCCCTCAGGGCCAATAACGACGAGAATCGCCGTCCGGTTCGTACCGTCTGGCTTCTGCTTGCTGTCCGCCCCGGCTTGCCCGCCGCAGCCGGCGCTGTCAATCGCAGCCTGCACCGCTGCCCGGATTCCCTGCCCCTGCGGCTTCTCATAGCAGATGAGCCCACTGTCCGCCTGGGCCGCTTCGGCCAGCAGCTGCTTCCAGGTCAGCGGCGCGGATATGTCCGGCACCCGGTTGCGATGAGCCTGCTCCGCCGCTTCCTTGGCAATTTTTTGCCACCGCTCCAGCCGCTTGGCTTCCTTCTTCGCTTCGTACTGCACGACAGTGCGCTCAGAAACAAAAGGAATGAAGCGCGCCGCGCCAAGCTCGGTGCATTTTTGAATCACGGTTTCCATCTTGTCGCCCTTCGGAAGGCTCTGCGCAATCCAGACCTGAATGTGCGGCTCATTCTCCATCGGAAGCTCCCGCACGATCCGGGCGGTAACCTCCTGCTTCTCCAACAGGACAAGCTCCGCTTCCACTTCCCGGTTTGCCCCGTCACTGCATATGATGAGATCGCCCGGCTCCGCCCGCATCACCCGGATAAGATGATGGGCATCGTCGCCGGTAATCCTTACTGAATCGGCACTGAACTGCGTTCCGTCCACGAAATAACGCTGCATCGTATTGTTGTCACCAGCCTAGTCATTAACGAGCCTAATTTCATAAAACACAAAAAAACCTCAAACTTCATCATACAACTTTTCAAAAGCAAATGCCACCTATGTTCACGCATTTCTACAAGCTGAATTCATCCCCTAGAATAGCTAAAATAGGTAAAATGACCAAAATACGGAATAGAATCGAGAGTTGGGTCTGGAGTATATGAAACCTCACATTCCGCCCCCCCGAGACTCAACTAATGGCGAATTTTGGTGTATGCTTGAGTCATAGTTCAGGAGTCGGGAGCGATTGAGAATATGCAACTGGAAAATTTCTATGAGGTCGGTTATCTGCCGTTACTCAGCGGCTTCGTATTACCCTCAACGAGCTGGGCCGGAAGCTAAAAACCCCCTTCATCCGCTGTTTCTGCGGTCGAAAGGGGGTTGCTGTTTCTTACGAAAAATGCAGGCTTTACGTCGCTTCGTTCATTCGTGATGGTGATTGCATTGTGATGGAGGGTGCCCGGAACACTCATGAATGTTTGGT
>NZ_JBBBNV010000055.1:0-9943 GCF_037137075.1 Paenibacillus sp. y28 | reverse complement strand
GAAACATAACTAAGATTGTGCGGCAAAAATAGACAAAAAACAAGACCTTGACTCTGCCTTACGGCAGCTGGGGGCGGCCCCCCATTCCCCCTATCAAAGGGGGGGGGCTGGGGGGATTTTGGTAATTTTTACTAATCATCCTGGATCACCGTCCTTTTGCTTATCCAGTGCAGACCGCGGGGGCGGCCCCCCGCTACCCCCTGTAAGCCCCCTACGGGGCCAAAGGCGGCAAAGTACCTGATGATATCATTAACATCAGGATGTACACCAAAGCGCAGCATACACCCGCTAACAAAACCAACTTACGTATCCTGCGTATCAGCTGCTTAGCCTGATCATCCTTAAAATCCTGATCATCCGCCATATATCCCCTACACAATGTAATCAAACTCCTCTAAAACAATCAGGCGTTTAGTGTCCAAATCCATAACGGCCGGGGCACCATCATCTGACGTATATAATTCGGCAATCCTGCCCTTACTATCACGTATTTGGTACAACCCTTGAAAACCATCAAGTGCAACGGACTGATAACCCTCCGGTAGCACATAATCCTTGCCGCCATCATCTCCACCATCAATCCAGTTATCAGTACCTTCAAAAACATCCTTCCACGGCTGCAAGCTATATCTCACGCCACCGCGAAAAAATTCATCGTCACGAGGGCACATAAGCTTGTACAACATCACCACATTAATCATTCGAGCCATCCTCTGATTTAGGCTTTAACCCTTTACGATTCGCCTTAGCCTTATAGATTTCTTTAATTTCATCTTGTACCGCATCAAAACGTCTTTGATAAGTAGCAGCCTGCTCCTTAGTAAGCCGAAGCTCCGTTTCCAGCTCAGTCAATTTAGAAGAGCCTACGAACAATTTGGAAGTCAAGTCGGTTATCTTTGTTTCTCTGGATACTGCTTCAACATTTAAACGGTCCATATCCTGCTTCAAAGCAACAATAACAGCATCGGCCCTAGCTGCTTCTTGTTCCAGCTCACGGTTACGTTGAGAAAGCTCTTGATACATCTTCTGATTAGTCTCTATCCTTGCCTTTTCAGCTTCTAAACGGTCTTCTAAGTGGGTGTTTGTGGACGTACTTACAGCCAACGCTTGATTAAGATCGACAATCCTTGCTTCATGTTCCGCTAACTGGGTAGTCTGGTTCTCAATCGTTTGCATATGCACTTCATTCAGAGATTTGAGTGTTTCAATTTCTGTCGTTAATTCATCAGCCAGCTCAGCAGCTTCATCACGTTCAGCCTCATACTGAGCTCTTTCTGCTTGCAGAGCTTCTCTTTCAGCTTTCAAGCGACCATTTGCAAGTTCCAAGGCTTCTGACCATATTTCGGCCGCTAGAGCCTGTACACGGTCTGTTATAGCTTGTGGAGCAAACTCTCTAATCGGAGCAGTAGGAGCTTTTTGCCCATCCCTCCACTCGCTCAAAACAGGCTGTATAGTGCTAAAGCTACCGCCACCTACAGCAGCACGCACGGCCGTCAACGTTGGGTTTTTACCCTCAGATTGCAACCGCTCGGCTGCCTCGATAATCATCTCACGTGTAATTTTCATCTAAATTCCCCTCCTTGATAGTTTTATTATTATTGTGGAGCAAAACCAAAGCATCCCAAGATTGACGCAATGCATCAAGCTCTTTGTCGGACATGTACCAAATACCTCGGCTTATATCTAACGCAACATCAAGCATCTTATTGCTAATCTCTTGCGTCTTTTGCAGCCTTTGTACCTCAGTCATTGTAACACGCTCCTATCGTAGTATTGTAGTATGTAATAGTATTGTTCTGTAATACTATTATACTACATACTACTACATAATTACAATACCTACAATACGATTATTACTACATATTTTTGTTAATGTTAACAATCAATTGCTGATATGACTCTCTTTCATACTGTTCCCACGGCGCCAGTATAGTAGACTGCCCAATATCATACAGGCTCGGCGTGACCTCCAGCTTATATTTGGTGTCGTAATGTTTGTAATACCGTGGATTTTGTATCCAATAGCGGCGACCGTAATGCTCACCTGATATCGGATTGCGAACGCGCACAAGCTTGACCACAAGCGGCCCAATTTTGTAGCGCCCGTAAATGTTGTAGTGAAACTGTACAAGCTCCTTAAACATATAGCAGGGCTGTTTCCAGGCTTGGCAATCCGCAAGGATATTGACACCATCCTTACGGTGCTGGGACAACTCATCCCATGTCGCTGTTGGTATCTCCCACATCTTTATCTGGTTCAACACGATCCCAACCTCAGATATCAAGACTAGAGCTGGGCCTTTATTATTACCCTGCACCTTGCCCAAGACCTCTAAAGGATCATTAAAGTGATGATACAGATGCGGATTAGGCAAGTTAGTCATCTTAAAATTTGCATATACCGGACGTCCTGCTGCATTAGCCTGTACGCCCTTTTCAGTTAGGTACAACGTCTTCCCGGTTCCGGGTAGCCCCGTTACTAAGCTGATTGTCATGATAATCCATCCCCTTTTGTTATCATAATCTTACAAGCGAGCTGCTAGGGGGTGGGCAGACGCCCCGCAACGCTACACATCTACCCACCCCCTAGCAGCTCTTACAATCAATCGTATCAATCCCCGTCATACATATCCGGTCTTTGCTGTACAAATCGGCCTGACGGACTCTCAGAGCCTGTAAACGGCATACCCTTCGGCTGCTGCTGCTGGACAACTGAGTTATACAATGTAATGCGCTGATTAGCTGTAGCCAAATCACGCTCTAGGTCAGCAACTTTTTGCTTAAGCTGCTGGCTCTCTTTTTGGCTGTATTGTATGGCATTGATTTTGAGACCAAGCTTGTAATCCTGATAGAGCTGCTTGAGCTGCGTATATTTTGCCCCCAGTATCAGGCCAGTGACTAATAACAACAGATACACCAAGAGTTTCCCGCCCCCTAAAAATGTCACAATCAGCGATAGCACCAGCGATATGGCAAACAAAATTTTCTGCTTCGGTGTTTTTAGCTTGATGGTCCGTCCCCTCCCCTACATAGTCCGCTCGTTAAACCAAAGCTTTATAGCCGGCACTAGATTTTTAACGATGTAACGGATTAGCTTAATCCCGATAACAATCGCCACAAAAGGCCACATCAAACGCAGCAGCTCCATGACAATATCAATTGCCTCACCCAATACAAGCCCCTCCTAAAAAGGCAACAGATTGCGGATAAACACAACGCCCCATATAATCCACAAAACAGCCCTGATGCCCAAAATAATAGACAGCATGAGCAAAATATCGTCAACCGGAAACAGCACGTTTGCCTCTGATATGTAAGGCTGCATAACAGCTAAATATCCGCTATAGCTGCTGTACGGTATCGATGGCATGGACATTTGTCCCGCATACTTATCAAGCAGCCACGTCAATTTACCTATCAAAAAATCCACTGCATACGCCCCCCTATATCCCCATCTTAGGCGACAACCAAGCAAACAAAGCCTGAAAAAACCAGAGCCACAAAGCAGCCTGCATAATGGTCCTGAATAACTTGGCTTCGGTTTGCCATTCTGTAAGGTCCAAAATGTAAATGTATATGCCCTCACCGGGTACAAGGTCAAACTGTTGACCAAATGTCATGGTACTGCCGGGCTGATTAAGTTTCTTCCGACTGTCTTCGAGGGCATCGGTAATTTTCGATACTTCTTTCGCCATTTCGGTAGTGGGAAGCTTGTCCATAAAATTATCGATACTGCTATGCATTTTTGCTTCGGCAGCTGGGGACGGAGTATAGATATCCTCCACCGCCTTTTTAACAGCATCGAGCTTGCTGGACAGTGTATCCTTTATCTCTTGCAGCTTCTGCAGGATTGCAGCCAGCAGGCCATGGGTATCACTATCCGTAACAGGAAACGCCTTAAACGCATACGTGGGCGTCTCTTGCGACCAAGCAACAACATACTCAGCTCCTGACGTTTCAGTGTGCAAGGCAACCGCCTGAAAGTACACATCAGAGCCTATATACTGGTCGGTAATGTTAATGTCCAGATAGTAATACTCCGACCAAACATTTTGGTCGGTATCCCAGTACGGGGTAACATAATCGACGTAAACGCCATTAGCCAAAATGATAAATTTGGTTATGCTGCGATCCTGTATGAGCTGGTAATCCATGGTCAGAGTCGCCTTGACGGACTGATAACTAATCGAGCTAGCATCGACGTTTAAGGTCAATCCATTTTGACTTTTATTGGACTGTGAGCCATCGCCAAATACATAATACTTGTCCTTACTATACAGGGGCACAATCTCCTGCGGCCCGTAATAGTTAGTGGCAGCAAATACGGCAGTTTGCAAAGATAGGCACAGAGCCAAAATCAGCCCCATGCCTATCATGATTTTTACGCGATGCCGCATGTATTACGCACCGGATACAGCTTGTTTGAGTTTGCCCCGGAGCCAAAAAAACGCAATTACAAAGCCAGTGATAACGATTGCAGCAAGCGCGAGATATTTAAAACCCGCTTTCAGGATGGCCCACCATACATCAATTGCTGTCAACACTTCGTCGATATCCGCATCCCCGGTATTCGGGGCTGCCGATGCCGGGATGGCACTCATCAAAGCGGCCGCACCCGTAATGGACATCATATAAGCCTTTTTGTTAACCTTGCTAATTGCATCCTTGCTCATTTGTACGAAAGATTTAATCATGTTAAATCGCTCCCTCTTATTTAAATTTGGATTTATTTGAGCCAGTAAACGCAGATTTAACGGCGTTGAACTGGTTACTCACGTGTTTAACTTTGTCATCCATCGTCTTCGGGACATACACCGTCTGACGACCCCGTTTGCCCTTTACTTGCTTTTTAACGTACTTAACCCCGTTACGCTCATAGGTCAAATTTTCAACGACACGGGAGTTAAATAATCCCCCTCGTTCCTCAAACTTACTGTCGACAATCTTGTAGCCTGTCTTCTGCTCATGCCGAGCAAAACGGTAAGCCAGACGTTCCTTATCCGACATTTTAGACCAAGGTTTACGAGGTATAGCGTTATCGTTCGGCATATCGTCAACAACAAATCCCTTTTTTAGCTTGCGGGCCTTATCGTCCCGCATGTTGCTCGTATCAGCAAAAGGCTTGTCCTTGATATCAAGCTTGGTGACCCGCTTGTACTTGTCCCTGAGCCAAAAAAACAAGACGCACATAGTGGTTAAAAAAACGATACTCATTATTGCGATATATTTAAACGCGCCTTTAAGGTACGTAAATATCGATAGCATTAAGCTCAGCAGCTGGTCGGCATCCTCATCACCAGTTGACTGGGCCAAAGAAGAAAAAGAATAGGATTCCCCCGGCGGGATCGGCTCAAGCTGGATGCCAGCGAACGAACTGTTTATATCCTTAAAATCAAGCTCAATCTCAGATTGAGACACCGGATACTCCCCAATAAGCTGCCCATCCACATAAACCTTTACGGCGGTCACGTCTGGCGTAGCTGTATAAGTAAGCTGCCGTTTATTAGGATCGCCGGGAACGGGCGATGTCTTTGCAGATGTGACAGCAGGGACAGGAGCTGCCGTTGTTGTGACTGTACGAGATACATCAGCCGACGACAAATCATTAGCAGCCACAAGCTTAACCGTGTAAGTTGTTTTTTCGGATAATCCAGAAACAGAATAAGACTTGTCCGTACCTGTATAAACCTCAACATCATCCAAATACAAAGTGTAAGAGGTCGCGTACTGCACCTCAGACCAAGATGCTTTAAACCCCTGATGTGACAAATCCGATATGTTAATGCTGGGCTTAGAGACAGTCGGCACACCAGTCTTGACCGTGATGATATTTGTCTCGAACGTCCGGTAATATTTGTCCCGGCCCTTAACCTGGAATGTATATTCGGTGTCCGGAGTGAGCAGCGAGAAATCGGAAGAATTTGTAGTCCTGCCTGTTACGACACGGATACCATCCTTATACACATCGTAAGAGTTACCAGCTGTATGAGGATTCCAGTTTAATCGAAGCGAATTTGGAGTAACATCACCGCTGGAGAGAACCGGAACCTGTAACGTAGGCATTGCTGTAGCAGATACAGCAGCCGTCTTTGTGGACTCATTACCCGCCGTATCAACGGCGCTAACCTGAAATGCATAACCCTGATCAGCCGTGAGATTAGGTACAACGTAACTGTTTGATGTAATTAAGGATGTGTTAACCAATACACCGTTTTGGTAGACATTGTATCCAGCCAAATCGATTTCTGTATTGCGATTCCAAGCCAGATTTACGGAGAGTACACCGTTTGTAGCGATAAATCCAGTCGGCTGTGCTGGTGGAGTATTATCAACAATTACTCCCGAGAAATCAAACTCGTACATACCGGATGCACCGCTATTTGCAACGATTTTAATTTTAGCGACGTTATCGATCGGACTCAAAGATATATAAGCATTAGTATTAAATCCGGATATCCCAATAGTCCTGCTAACCGTTAACAAACGAAGTTGAGTATCGTTAACATCATAAAAATAGATACGTGCACCAGTTGTATAAGCATAATATCCATCAATGCGATATGTATTGCCAAGGTTATACGTAAACGACGTACCGCTATTGACGGTAAAAGCAGTATCAAGTCCATCTGTAAGCTGAGTATACCCTTCAGCAGATTTAACACCACGAATAATCCCAGCAGATGGAGCAGCATACACCGACGATACAAAAACAAGGGAGCAGATAACCGCCATCATCATAGACATTACATAACGCAAATTATCTCCCCCCTGAAATAATGAGCTTTAACAGCCCGAGCGAAAAACCAAATAGCAGCATCCCTGCAAAAAGATATGATAGAGCGTCCATCAGTCTGGCCCCCTACTAAGCGACCGCTTGAAAAATGATATAAGCGCCGATAAGACAGCCCCAAACATGCAAGTAACAATCAGGTGATCAAGAAACTGTGCCGTCATTTGTACGCCACCTTATAGCCAATGTAAAAAGCAACCAGCATAGTAACAAAGATAGCGATAGTAACCACGTAAAATTTAATGTCATGCATCATTTGGTTAGCTAAATCATTATGGTCAGCTATGCGTTCAAGTAACTGGTGGAGCTGTTCGTATTGCTCAGGCGTAATAGACGATGGTGATTCAAATGCTGCCTCCTCCATGCTCCACCTCGATTACATCGTTTGATAGGTTAAATATCTTATCCAGCATCCAAACGTTCTCCCTGCCATCCTTGTAGGTAAAACAAAGAGTGTCTATCCAGCGTAAAGCTCCGTTGCTGTAAGCCCTGAGCATGTCCCCAATCAAATCAACATTTTGGATGAAGACTGTAATTAGGTCAGCATCATGATCCTTGGTGCCCACTTGCAAAATGTGCATCTTTGCAAAATCTGATGCATCCTTGCCTTGGCCTTTGATTATCCTGAATCCAACACAGATACCCGATATCGGAGTACGCATGACTTATATCACCTTTATCCTTTGTGATGCTGGATTTATTGGAGCTGCTCCGCTACCCCATTTAAGGGGATCGCTCCGCAGCTCCAACAAATCAAACCCCGATACTATGCAGCTTGTAATATGCGTCATTTTTGTACGCCGATACCGTGCAGTTAAGTGCGATTGTGTCGCCCTCTTCCATCATCGTAAAATCTTTATAAACCTCTAAATCGTCCGATTTAACTTGTACCGATTTATCCCGGAGTGGCGAATCTTTTTGGTAAACGTCGATGAGTACGGAGGTTTTCTTAACCCCCTGAAATTCCCGCGAATCCAAAGATACTCCCATAAAACGACCTGCAACCTGTACTAGTGCCATAACAAAATTCCTCCTCTAATTTTGTGGGGTTAAATAGCAAAAGACCGCCCTTTTATAGGCGGCCTTTTGAACCAAAACATCTGCTGGGCACGTGGGAATAAGCACCTATTGATAAAAATCACCAAATGGGTGTATTATAAACACATGGGACCTATACACTCTGAATGTATGGTCCAGCAGAAAAGCTTTCCGGGAGCCGCCAAGCAAATCCGGAGAGCTTTTTGTTTATTTAGTTATTGTGACGCATTTACACTATTAATAATAAATTATGTGTCGGATTACGTCAATGCCCTTTTTTGTTTAAATAATCCTTTACTAATCTTTCCACCATTTCCTGTACAGTCCCTTCCTGCAATAACTTCTCAATCCAATCCTTCTGCAAGCGGATTGAAACTCTCTCTTTCCGCTTTCCTGCTGGCAATCGAGGTCTAGGCATAAAACACCACCAGTAACAGATTATACCTGATGATAGCATACTTAGACCATATTTGCCGACAATACTTGTCAAGTATTGAGTGTAGATTGAGCCAATTATTCGTGGTATAATTGACGTAGGTATTTGTAAACTCTCTTACGAGAGATAACACGATATTCCCCAATATCGTCGATTAGGCCCCGGACAGTCTTCCAAACTGTTTCGGGGTTTTCTCCATCTTGGAGCCCCTCTTGCTGGCGTAGCCAGCTGACCATATCAGCATAAACCTCATCAAATCTATCGTCTATCTCAACCTCTTGTATCCCAAACAAAACGCCATAGCCTTGTATTTGACGGACACTCAGTAAGGCATAATACAATGTCTTGAAGTTATCGTAAGTCATATATGCGTCTGTATCCGGGTGAGGAGAGCCATTACCCTTCGTCATGTACTTAAACAGCTCGTGATAATCCCCATCCCTAAACTCGTCCATCATGCAACTATATCCACGCTGTAACGAGTCTATATTTTTTTTGTTGACTCGTTCGTTATTCATCAGCAGATACCAAATCTTCTGCACCAATATTTCACGCTCGGAAAACTTACGCTTAACATCCCCAAACTTTTTACTAAAGGCATTAACAACCGTTTTTGGCCCTATATCAAAATCGTCCTCAAACATCAGAAGCACGTGTAGGTGAGGATGATACGAATCCCCTTTGTAAGTAACCTCTAACGACCGTACAGCGCCCATATAGCCCCATTTATGTATATCTAGTCCCTTAATTGGCTTCTTGGCCTTTAAATAACCTATTAGCTTAGCAAAAGCATTAAACTGCTGCTTAATGTTTTCTTTTAAATTGTGCCTTTCAACATTGGGCGATGTTAGCACCAAATGAATCTTTTTAGCATCCCTAAACTTATCGATTTCCGGAATAAATCTATCCATTCGAGTTGCTTGCATAACCCGCTTGCAATTATTACAAAACTTGTCCTTGCAAAGATTCGTCTTCTTAAAATCAAGAACCCCTGATTTCTCATAAACGTCCAGATACCAACGCTTATTACAAGTACCCATGCTCTCAGCTTTACGAAAAACAACCTTCTGCTCTTTATTTAAATCAAAATCCATCTTATGTACAGCCTGACCATAACGACCACGATGTGCAAGAAGCATTTTTTTCTGCTCATAATGCTCTCGCCTATCAATACGGTTCTCATAATCCTGCAAAATCTGTTTTAAACGTTCATCTTGTTTTGTGCTCCTACGCTCATACCCCATCGACTGCAAAACTCTAAACTCTGCAACCTGCTCAGGGGTAGCTAGTACAAAATCATCTTCAAAGTCAGGAGGAGGAGGAGCTTCCAAAGCTGTGGAAGGCTGTTCCGCTGCAGGAGCAACTTGACGTTTATTCTCAACAAGCTCAGCCAACAACACAGCGTAATAATCAACAATGTGCTCGTTAAATTCTATTGCCGTTGCAACGTCATTTAGATACTTAAAATCGAGCTGGATATCCTTAAAATCCAACGGCACTTCCTCCTTTTGCTTTATTTAGTTAAAGCGCGAAAGTTTCCAGTAATGGCGCGGGTTCGCAGGAAATCGCGGGCCGAGATGTTTCTAATATATCTAGATAGTAGAAACATAACTAAGATTGTGCGGCAAAAATAGACAAAAAACAAGACCTTGACTCTGCCTTACGGCAGCTGGGGGCGG
>NZ_JBBBNV010000054.1:0-11525 GCF_037137075.1 Paenibacillus sp. y28 | reverse complement strand
AAACAAGTGTTTGCGTTTATCGACTACTTCAACTCCACCATGGCCAAGCCTTTTAAATGGACTTATAAAGGCAAGGTTCTTTGCTTTTAACTGTTGTTATATTTAAGTTTTAGTGCACTAGTTGGATTACCGAAGCCGCATTGCGGCTGGAACTTCCGTTCGATTCGGAACAAGTGATCGGATTGCAGCATCTTATTCTTTCCCACCATAATCTCGGGGAATGGGGAAGCCCGGTACAACCGCAAACGGCGGAAGCGGTAGCGCTGCATCATATCGACGCATTGGATGCCAAACTCCAGATGGCGGAGGACGCGCTGAGTGCCACTTCGGACAAAGAGTTATGGACACATCCGATCCGAGGGCTGGAGAATAAAGCGTTGTACCGGATGACACTGTAAAATTAAATCTCTCGAAACGGGTATAGAGACCTATGAAAATATCACGGCAAGAATTTGAGAAAATCTTTAGGAGGATGAATGCTTCCTGGTCCTACGAAGATGCTGAACTGAATGACGAAGAAAAAGAACTCCTACGGAAGCGGCTTAATGAAGAAATTACCGATGAGGAGTTCAACCGCGCCCTACTTGAGAAAAAGTAGATGAGACCTGGAACAATGACCAGTGGGGAGGAAATCCATGAAAAGTAAATTCTACGTCGTAGTAAAGGGTGAAAATCCAGGAATATATAACAAATGGGACGGAGGAGCCCAACAAAACGTTACAGGATATAAAGGGGCTGTGTATAAATCGTTCTCAACGTTAGAACTTGCAGAAATTTGGTGGAGGCAGATGTCCTCAGAAACACAATCTCCCAACTATCATTTTGATCAATCAGAGATTTTTACAAAAACTCAGTCTATTGTAGAAGAGGAAGAACAAGGGCCGTATTACACCTACCTAATTATTGATCCTCGAATACAGATGCCCTTTTACGTTGGACAAACCCATGATATGGAACATCGAAAAACCGGCCATTTACGTGATTCTTACAAACATAGAGCCTACAAAAAGTGGATTGCAAGTATCCGGAAGGATGGCCTCGAACCGGAATTCCAGATCGTTGATACCCAGCCAACAAAAGCAGATTCCCTGCGTTCAGAAACCGAATGGGTAAAAAAGCTTGCATATCAAGGCATCCGTGTCTTGAATGGTTGGCGTGAACATAAGGAATGGATTGATTTAATCCTTGGAGAAAAAAACAGTAATCAATAAAAGTCGCATGAACTCCATCGAACAATGACTTTGCGGCAAAATAGCGGCAATGGTATAATGTTATTGAGGAAGGTGATTTTATGTTCACACCCAAATATTCAATAACGGACACCATTGCCCGCAGACTAATGGATATACAACGCGCCAGTGTTGTAGTGGATATGCTTCCATTGCCCGCATCTATTCTGGATTTGCTTAAGAAAGAATCTATGGAAAAGACGGTTATTCTTTCAACGAAAATGGAAGGAAACACGCTTGACGAAGCGACGAAGCGAAAAGTCTTGTACCAAACCAGCGATGACAATGAAGAGCAGGAAGTTTATAACTTAATGAAAGCTTTGGAATACCTGGATGAAGCCGAAAAAAGGCAGCTCCCGGTCACAGAGGAATTTATTAAAAAGCTGCATGCCATTATCCGAATATCGCACGGACGAAGACCACGTATTAGCGACTATCGCGAAGAACAAAATCAAGTAGGCAGTCGCAATGCTTCCGGTTTTTATTTGCCGCCGGAATGGAATGATGTCCCTGTATTAATGGAGGATCTGGTGGCATGGGTGAATTCGCCTGAAACCTATTCGGTTCCTGTTCCTATCAAAGCGGGGATTTTCATGTGGCAGTTTCTGACGATCCATCCGTATATGGACGGGAATGGCCGAACGGCCCGGATGATTACGACCTATCTTTTACGCCGCGGCGGATATGGCTTAAAGGGCTTATTCGTACTCGAGAATTTCTATGACCGTAACTTGGCTGAATATTATCGCCGACTCCAGTTGGGCCTCCATCACAACTATTATTTTGGTAGGAATGAGGCAGACCTGACGCCATGGTTGGAATTCTTTATCGATGGCTTGGCGGAGGTATTTCAAGAAGCCGCAGCCATCGTAACGGAGAAATCTGTCCAAATGACGAAAATCGAACCGGATTTGATTCGCAGGTTAGATCCCCAGCAAAGAATGGTGTTCGCTCAATTAACCTTTAAACAAGACACCCTAACGACAACTGAGATGAGGGACCTGCTTCGGTTGTCGGATCGTTCTATAAGGGAAAAGGTAAGTCATTGGAGAGAAGAAGGATTCATTGAGCCGCGCGTTCCAGAGGCCAAAAGAGTTCGTTCGGTTAAACTATCCGCGGAATACGAGAAGCTGGCTCAAGACATTCGGATTGCTCCGGAAAAGTTTGCTCATTTTCTAAAGTAAATCATTCAAGATTGCAATGTTCTTTCATGGGAATATTCGATTTGAGGTGGTGAGTTACTATTGAAGATATACCTAAAAAAAGGCCCTGATAATGAAATCGCGAATCATAATTTTTATGCTGCTTATGACGGATTTAAACAAATGGGTTTTGAAATACGCTATTTTCAAGACGTAAATGAATTGCCTGATCATCAAAAGGAAGACGTTATTGTCAGTTATGTCGATGATGTCAGAACCATGCTTAGCAAATATGATATTGTTGCACCTGAAATGGACTATCCAGAAGAATTAACTGCATTTTTAGGAAGAAATGTGTGGAAGTCAAGACTGAGTGTGATCGCAAATAATCCAGAGAAATGGAATGTATTCATTAAGCCGGTTGAGGATAAAAAGTTTACCGGAGTTGTGGTTAGAGGCACTAAGGACTTAATGGGATGCGGGACATATGGTGAAGATCCTGAGATATTATGCTCGGATGTGGTCAAATTCGTAGCAGAGTGGAGATGCTTCGTCAGATACGGGAATATTCTAGATGTTCGCAGGTATCGGGGGAACTGGAGGTCGCATTTTGACTATCGGGTCATTGAAAATATCGTCATGCAGTTCAAGTCCGCTCCTAAAGGATATGCTGTAGATATTGGTATAACCGATAAAGGGGAAACTTTATTAATTGAAGTAAACGACGGGTATGCACTGGGGCATTATGGAATGTTTTCTTTGGACTATGCGAAGTTATTATCCGCAAGATGGTCAGAATTGACGAATACGACTGATGAATGCGCCTTTTAAGTCATGATAAAACATAGAAGCCAAGTAAGTTTGGCATTGAATTTGTCAACTCCACCTTCAAATCAGGTGGAGTTTTTGTGTGGAACATACATTCGCTGACAATCTATGGTCGTTGTGTTCCGCCATAATGAAGGAAAGACATACGGGAGTGATTACATTGGATCAACCGATTTATATCGCCATCACAGGCACCCAGCACTATTTTGGGGCTGCATTTCTGAAACCGGGGCAGATTGTTCACTTAATCAAAGATCCTGATAATCCTCATGACCATGAGGCGATAAAAGCAGATATGATCCCACTAGGCAAAATCGGCTATGTCGCCAACAATCCTCATACCGTACCGAAAGGATGTCGCAGTGCCGGGCGTATTTATGATACGTTTGAGCAGCATGTTTGTGGCGTGGTGCGATTTGTCGTGAAGGAAACGGCAATTGTTGAACTTACGCCGGGCCTAGAGGAAGTGTACATCATCAAAACGACAGAGGATGTTTCGCTTTCCCCTTGCCAATAGGCAGGAAGAACTAGGAAGAATGTCGAATTTCCATTTATGATAAGGATTTACATTACATATGCCATGTCAGGAGACGCGATATGTCAGATAAAGTGATACGGCTCCATAAAATGCTGCTTGCTATACAAGCTAATCCGGGAATATCGGCCAAGGAGCTGGCGGATAAATGCGAGACCACGGATCGAACGATTTACAGAGATATGAGAATTTTGGATTTGATTGCACCAATTACGAATGAAGGTTATGGAAAAGGATACCGTTTTGTGGGGAATTTCGCCATGTACCCGCTGAATTTCACGGAGCAGGAAGCGTTGGTGTTTTCTGTCTTGCCATCCGTGCTCGACACTAGCAAATTGCCCCCAGGTTTTGAATCTGCCTATGACAAGGTGATGGCCACCCATGTGAAAGAGACCCGGAAACACTACGATACATTGGAAAATGTCGCGGATATGATTCAAATGGGGACTCCAGCTCATCGGGAGAACCATACCAATTTCTTGCTACTCATTATGGAAGCGATCATAGCCAAGAAGACCATCCGCTCTGTGTATCATTCACAGTACAGAAATGAATTAACAGAGCGCGAAATTGATCCGTACTGCCTAGTTCCGCGTGATCAACAGTTTTACTTGATCGGCTATTGTCGTGCCAAGCGGGAAATTCGCACGTTTCGGATCAGCCGTTTCCGTCACGTAGAGTTGACTGGTAATCGTTTCGATAAAGGTGATTTTAACATCGTTCATTATATGAAGCACACCTGGTCCATTGAACGAGGGGATTCCTTAATCACCTTCAAGATCAAATTTCACCCGGATGTCGTAAGGTATGTGAAGGAAGAAGAATTGTTCGTGAGACCGAAAATGACCGACCTGCCGGACGGAAGCTTATTATTCGAGGTCACCGTCAATCACGAACGGGAGTTTATGAATTGGGTGGTTCAGTATGGACCATCGGCGGAGATTTTAGAGCCTGCATCTGTCCGGGAGAAGTTTAAGGAACAACTCATACGTTGGGGACAGTTGTACAGGGAGTAAGGTGCCAATGTCGAGCGAGAAACGAGAGGGAGGGATCCGTTTTGAACATAGAAGGAACGTTTCTATGGCGTTTGTATGAGTCAATCCGTAAAGAGCCATTTCTCCGCAAGATTGTCATCGCCCCCTCCTATATGGAGGGGCAGTCCTGGCTCATCCGGATAAGCCGAGAATTAGGGCCGGTTATGAACGTCGAGGTCCATGCCGTCCAATCCTTCATACAAAGTCAGGTTGAGTTGTCCCTATATAAACAGGGGATGACCTTGATCGGGGATCAGCGGTCCTTTTGGATGGTCCATCGTGTCATGGATCAAATGGCTTCCGAGCCTGATTCCTACATCTTCATGGATCAAGTCAAGCCCGGTATTGCTATGCATGTGCACAAAGCGATTATGGATCTGCGCCGTGCTGGAGTGAGAGCGGAGGAGCTTCGAGACGATCATTTTTTGAGCCAGCAAAAAGGCTGCTATGTCCGAAAGGTATTGTCAGCGTATGAGCTTTTTCTGAAGCAGCGAAAATGGACCGATTTTCCCGGCCTTTTGTCGTATCTATCAGCCCCATTGCCGGAAAACGTGGAACTTATCCTGCCAGACCCTATGCCGCTTCCACTGGTTTCTACCAAGATGTTGGAGCGGTTGTCCAATGGCCGGATGACGAAAATAAAAACGGATGCTTCCTTCACTGACACTAACTCCACATTGCCGTTCGGCGAGGTTCAGTTCTATCATGCGACAGGGAAGCTGGCGGAGGTTCGTGAAGCATTAAGACGAATCATTCAGGGGCAGATTCCGTTGGATGAAGTCGAGATGATCGTACCGGACGCGGAATATGCGCTGGCCATTTCGACCATGTGTGCTTCTCTAGGTCTTCCCTGTTCCTTCGCAGACGGGTTGCCTGTGACAACATCCGGGATAGGAAGAGCCGCACATTTTCTGCTGAACTGGTTGGAGTCCGGTTACCAGGTGCGGCAGCTCGTATCCATGCTGCAGCAGCAATTGATCACGTTCTCCGATCGTGACAAAGGAATAACGAATGCGGATTGTATTCGGGCCCTGGAGAAAAGCGGCATTGGCTGGGGAAAAGAACGGTATACCAAAATACTGGGGTCAGTACATGTTCGTTCCCAAAGGGATTCAGATGAAAGACCCGAAGAACTCAAGCGAACGGAACAACAACAGCGGGATGACGAGATCAAGAACCATCTTACCAACCTCTTAGAAGAACTGTTTCCAGACGAAGCGGCGCTCTGCTCTCCTGCAAGCATTTGGGGATGGCTCGTTAAAATCCTAGATCGATTCGGCGTGTGCAGAGTGGAAGAGGATGCGATCGTTCGGCAGGAGATGAAAGATATGGGCAAGGAGCTGCAGGAATGTCCCGTGCCGGACTCGATGCCGCTACAACAAGGGTTCTTATATGTCAGGGACATGCTGCAGAAGCTTCGAGTCGGGGGGCAACCGTTGCCCAAGCCCGGCTCCTTGTACGTATCGAGTTTGGCAAATGGGGGGATCAGCGGGAGAAAACACACGTTTCTGCTCGGGATGGATGAACATTCGTGGTCCGGGAATATCCGGCAAAATCCCATGCTGATCGATGAGGAATGCAGACGGATCGGCGCTGAGCTGCCAACAGCGGTGCAGAGACAAAGAGAACTGCAGCGCCATCGCGATGGACGCCTAGGGATGATGAGCGGCGATCTTACATTGAGCTTCTCGTCGTATGACCTGGCCGAAGGAACGACTGTAAGTCCGGCTTTTCAGCTTCTACAGGCATTCCGCAAAGCAACGGGGGAGCCGAATGCGGACTATGAGATGCTGCACCGTAGTTTAGGGGAACCGGCCGGATATTTAGATGTAGAAAAGCCTTCCTCTACTGAACCAAATAAATTGCCATTGGACGGAGCTCATTACGTTTTTGGGCATATCCATGCGCATGCAAGCCTTCAGAGGGACCGGCAGGCCGTCATTGAATCGGTCTATCCTTTGCTCCATCAAGGCAGAACGGCCCTTGAAGCACGCGGCTGCACACAAGTGACGGAGCATGACGGATATATAGCGGGGGAAGAATGGATTGCTTATTGGAGCGGCCTGTCCGAACGGACGCTTAGTGCCAGTCAACTGGAAAAGTATGCGGAATGTCCGATGCGTTATTTTTTCCAATATGTATTGGGAATTCGCGTGAAAGATCAGGTGACCTTTGATCGTACCTCCTGGCTGAAGCCGAATGAAAGAGGCTCGCTGCTGCACGAGGTTTATCGGCGTTATATGACAGAAGTCTGTGCAAGTCATGACATGCTGATTACGCACGATTATACCCTACTGCTTCGGATCGCCGAGGAAACCATTCTTGCGTATGCTGAGCGGATTCCGGCACCGAGCCCTCATGTGTTTGAGAAGGAGCGGCAAGCGATGCTCAGGGATGTGGAAGTGTTCTTTCGAATGGAAGTGCAGGGTAAGACGACTCCGCGGTTTTTCGAACAAGAGCTCATCGTGGACGGACAGCCGCTGCGCCTTGAGCTTGAAGACGGCACGGCTATTTCGCTTCGCGGGATCGTCGACCGAATCGATCAAGTTGCGCCGTATCAATATCGCATTATCGATTACAAGACCGGCAGCCCCCGCCCTTACAAGGAAAATGGTGTGTTCGTCGGCGGCACACAGCTTCAGCACGCACTTTATGCTTGGGGTACGGAGCTTTGGTTGCAGCAAACGGGTTTGGATTCTGATGCAAAAGTGCTTGAAGCGGCTTATGTCTTTCCGAGCGAACGGGGACAAGGGCAAGTGATTGCACGGTCACAAAGTGAACGTCACCGGGTTACCGAGGTGATCCGGAGAATTCTTTCGTCGATGGAACAGGGAGTGTTTATTCCTGCATCTGACACGGGGGTCTGCCGCTATTGCGACTATGCGGCTGTATGCGGAGATCACGCAGAGATGATGGTCCATAAACGCAAGGAAGAAGCGAATACGGAGCTGCTGCTCACGCTGCTGGAGGTGGAGAATCTTGAATGAACCGTCCGATCAATACGCGAGAACGAGGGTATTGGAAGAGCTTGGTACTACTTTTCTGGTAGAAGCCGGTGCAGGCTCGGGCAAGACAACCAGCTTGGTAGGCCGATTGCTGGCGCTCATCGTGACCGGTACGGCTAAAATCGAGCAGATTGCGGCGATCACCTTTACGAATAAAGCGGCGGATGAGATGAAGGAGCGTTTCCGCATGGCTTTGGAACGGAAAGCGGCTGATGTTGAAGGCGAAACTAGAGAACGATTGGAAGAAGCTTTATCCAATTTAGACCACATCTTCATCGGAACGATCCATGCGTTCTGCTCCTCCATGCTTCGCGAGCGTCCGATTGAGGCCGGATTGGACCCTACTTTTGAAGAAATGGACGAAGAGATGAATCGTGCGTTCCGCGATCAATGCTGGGATGAATATCTGATTCGGCTGCAGGAGGAAGATAGTGAGGCTCTTGCTTCCTTTGGCGAGGTGGACATCGATGTCAGCATTCTGAAAAATGTCTATGATCGTGTATCTCTTTTTACGGACCTCCAGATCCCTTGTGAACCAGTTCAACGTCCTGAGTTCAACCTGATCCGGCTCTCCCTGCTTCCCATGATTGAAGAAGCAAGCAGGTTTATGCCGACGGCTGAACCGGAGAAGGGGTGGGATAATCTTCAGGCTAAACTGCGTGCTGCGAATCGCATGCTGCTCTTGTCGAAGGAGCAGGACGATAGGCTGATGCTTACGCTTGCCAAGATGTTTGACTTCAAACTAGATGTGAAGCAGTACAAGTGGACGGAGAAGAAGCAAGCCAAAGCCATCTCCGAACAATTTCACGCTTGGCAGATCACGGTCCTCTACCCTTTTCTTCAATCGTGGCGGGAATACTTGTATCCGAAGGTCATTCAATTTGTCTTACCTGCGTTGAATTATTGCAGGAAACGGCGATTGCAGGCTGGAAAGCTGAACTTCCAGGATCTTTTGATGTATGCATGCTGTCTGCTGCGTGATTACCCGGAGGTTCGCGCGTTTTTCGCAGGACGCTACCAACGGCTCATGGTCGACGAGTTCCAGGATACCGACCCGGTCCAAGCGGAAATGATGTTTCTCTTAACGGGAGAGAGCGATGACCCGAATGAACGGAACTGGCGAAAGTTTACGCCTAAGCCTGGTTCCTTGTTTGTCGTGGGCGATCCCAAACAGTCCATCTATCGTTTTCGCCGTGCGGATATTTCCATCTATAACGAGGTGAAGTCGCGGATTCATGCATGTGGAGATGTACTTCACTTGTACAGCAATTTCCGTTCCATCGATGCGATAGGCGCTTTTGTGAATGGGCAATTCGTCGGCAAGTTTCCCATTCGGGAAAGCGATGTTCAAGCAGCGTATGTCCGGATGGAAACGAATATACCCAATCCCAAAGCAAGTAAGAAAGCGAACCACGGGATATATGCGCTTACGTATCCGAAAATTCCGGGAGGCAAGGATGCAGTAGCAGCGGTTGACGCCGAGTGTATTGCCGCAACCATAGCGTGGGCTTGCCGCGATGGGAATTTGCACATTGAGGAGCGGGATGGCGCAGCTTGGGTGTTTAGAGAGGCGCGGCCCAGTGATTTTCTGATTTTGACAAGAACAAGGCATTATTTGCACCTATATGCGGAAGAGCTCGAGAAGAGGGGCGTAGCTGCGGAAACAGTTGGAAGCTCTGCCTTATATCCCGAGCTTCATACACTTGGACAATTAGCCCTCTATTTGGCTGATCCGTCTGACCAAGTGGCGATGCTGAGCGTCTTGCGTGGGCCTCTATTCGGTATTAGCGACAAGGAACTGATGGCGTATCGAGCTCAAGGAAATGCATGGTCAATTTTTCGGCTGCCGGAGGAAGCAGCAGAACTGGGTAGTCAAGTTGCCGCTGCATGCCGGAAATTGCGGGAATATGCCGGCTGGGTCAAGGAAATGCCTGCATGGGCAGCCCTACACCGCATTATAGAGGACACTGGTCTTTTACCTTATTCCACGGTGCAGGAAGCAGGGGCCAACCGGTCGGGAACTTTGCTTAAGATGCTGGAGCTTCTGCAGCGTGACGCCTTGCTTGCATCGGATTGGCATGAACTGGCGCATGCAATATCGGTCATTCGGGAGAGACAAGGCATGGAAACCGCCAGCCTCTACACGGGTAAGGGGCAAGCGGTGCGGATCATGAATGTGCATAAGGCAAAAGGCTTGGAAGCGCCTGTCGTGTTTCTCGCATGTCCTTGTGGAGAAAAGGATCATGATGCTGACCAGTTCGTTGATCGTTCGGAGGCTGAGGCAGCTGGCTATTTCCTGATACAGCAAGCGAAAGGATTTCAGAAGGAAACGATTTCCCAGCCGGTTGGCTGGGATGCGATGAGTGTGCGGGAGCGAGCCTTTATACGTGCGGAGCGGGATAGGCTTCTCTATGTCGCGGCGACGCGGGCGAAACAAGTGCTGGTTGTCAGCCTCTACCCTGAGCAGCCGGCGAAATGTCCGTGGAGCTCGCTAATGGATGGGATGGATCACATCCGGGAGCTGGATGTTCCGGAAGTGGATGTCGGGACTGATGAGTGTGATGAGGAAATGGAACGAGATATCGCAACCATTGATTTGGGGGCTTACTTGGCTCAGAGGGAGCTGGTGTTCCATCAGCTGCGCCAGCCTACTTACGCGGAAGCAACCGTTACTGGACTGACTAAAGGGATGGCCGACACACCGGAATGGTCAGCCAATGGGAGAGGCCAATCATTCGGCAGCGTAATCCATAAGGGACTTGAAGCGATTGGAAAAGGTCTTTCGATGAACGAATTGCCTGAGTATGTTCAATACCTCTGTCAGGTCGAAGGGGTTTCAGAGAAGGATGAGGAAGTTGCTCTGCCAATACTCCGAGAAGTTCTAGACAGCGAACTCTGGCAGCGTAGTCAACGAGCGAAGCAGCGGTTGTTTGAAATCCCGATCATGATACACCAGAGAAATGGGGAGACATCGCCATATCCAGCAAACGAGCAGACGATGTCCGAAACAGCCGCCGCGGCATTGACGCAACAATCCAATAACGACTTTAATCTCTTGGTGAAGGGTGTAATTGACTTCGCCTTTGAAGAAGAGGATGGTTGGGTAATCGTCGACTTCAAGACCGATCAGCTTGACGAGGGCAAGTTGCAGCAGTTTGTCCGTTTTTATGCGCCGCAAGTTCAGGCTTATGCTACGGCTTGGTCAGAGACATTTGGATTTCAGGTGAAGGAAGCTGGATTGTATTTCATTAGTCTAAAAAGATACGAACGTGTGCGGTAGAATTACAAAATTCCCTCCTTTGAGGAATGCATAGCAGAACTTTATGCATTCCTTTATTGTTTTTGATGGTTCCGCATTTGGATATTGTTCTTAATTTATAACCACTACTTTACTTCTCCCCAAGTTAAGAGGGTTTTGAACTGTATTTGTCGAATCTTAGGTATTAAGTATGATGCGTTTTAGCTGCAGAACAGATGTTTGATGACAATCTGATGTCAAAGCATCTATGTATAATGATTAAGAAATATAGTCAAAGAGCGTTGACTTAAGAACTCACATTCCGCACCCTGATCATGTGGTAGCGAATGGCTTTTTTGGGGGTCAGCAAGCCGTTAAACGGGTGTAGCGATGGCTTCAGAAGCAACACCATCGCTGAGGCAAGTCGATTCAGTTAGCCGAGGTAAACCGATTCATCCAAACCGAGACTGGCCAACACGCGCTTCTCCTCTTTACTCAAGGGGCGGGCGAATTG
>NZ_JBBBNV010000053.1:0-12321 GCF_037137075.1 Paenibacillus sp. y28 | reverse complement strand
CTGATAGCTCAGTTGGTAGAGCACTCGACTGTTAATCGAGTTGTCACAGGTTCGAGTCCTGTTCGGGGAGCCATATGCTTCCATAGCTCAGTAGGTAGAGTGCATCCATGGTAAGGATGAGGTCACCGGTTCGATCCCGGTTGGAAGCTTACGAGACGGGGCCCGTTGGTCAAGGGGTTAAGACACCTCCCTTTCACGGAGGTAACAGGGGTTCGAATCCCCTACGGGTCACTTTAAGATGGAGGCTTAGCTCAGCCGGGAGAGCATCTGCCTTACAAGCAGAGGGTCGGGGGTTCGATCCCCTCAGCCTCCACCATAAGATTTAACTTGATGAATATGCCGACTTAGCTCAATTGGTAGAGCAACTGACTTGTAATCAGTAGGTTGGGGGTTCAAGTCCTCTAGTCGGCACCATTGTCTTATTGGGGATTAGCCAAGCGGTAAGGCAACGGACTTTGACTCCGTCATGCCTAGGTTCGAATCCTAGATCCCCAGCCATTTGCGAGCCATTAGCTCAGTTGGTAGAGCACCTGACTTTTAATCAGGGTGTCGTAGGTTCGAGTCCTACATGGCTCACCATTTATGTGTGCGCGTGTGGCGGAATTGGCAGACGCACCAGACTTAGGATCTGGCGTCCTCGACGTGGGGGTTCAAGTCCCTCCACGCGCATCAAGTAATTTACCATGCGGACGTGGCTCAGTGGTAGAGCATCGCCTTGCCAAGGCGAGGGTCGCGAGTTCGAATCTCGTCGTCCGCTCCATGTGCCCTTAGCTCAGCCGGATAGAGCGTTTGACTACGAATCAAAAGGTCGGGAGTTCGAATCTCTCAGGGCACGTATTAATTATCTTCATATCGTCGGGACGTAGCTCAGCTTGGTAGAGCACCTGGTTTGGGACCAGGGGGTCGCATGTTCAAATCGTGTCGTCCCGACCATTATATTTGCGGGTGTAGTTCAATGGTAGAACTCCAGCCTTCCAAGCTGGTAGCGTGGGTTCGATTCCCATCACCCGCTTTCGCTGAAAAAGCCTTGTTGAACAAGGCTTTTTCTCGTTTATCCAGTTTTTTTTCGTATTGTACGGAATAAGACTAGTAACGAATCGTGTTATCAGGATATACTAAGGAGAAAGAGAAAAGACATCGACAAAATGCGAATAATCGGCAGGAAAACTCGTTTATTTGTCGTATTTTATAAGGATGAGGTGAGAGAAATATGTCAGATACAGTTATGCAGAATACAAAATCCCCTGCTACAGGCAACCTGCTGCGCAGGGATGTTCGGTTTCTAGGTCATATTCTGGGGGAAGTGCTTGTTCAGCAGGGCGGGAATGAGCTGTTCAACCTGGTCGAAGAAATTCGCGAAATGAGTAAATCCTTGCGTGCTCAATTCGTGCCGGACTTGTTCGAACAATTTCAATCCAAGATTAAATCTCTCCAGCCGGAGCTGCGCCATAAAGTAATTCGCGCTTTTGCGATTTATTTTCAATTGGTCAACATTGCCGAGCAGAACCATCGTGTCCGCCGGAAACGGGATTATGAGCGTTCAGCAGGTGAATCGATTCAACCAGGTTCCATCGAAAGCATTATTGTAAAGCTGAAGAACAAGAATATTGCGCCTGAAGAGGTACAAGATATTTTGAAGGGGATGTCTCTGGAGCTCGTTATGACAGCGCACCCGACAGAGGCGACTCGTCGTGCCGTCCTCGATATTCATCAACGTATTGCTCGTGAAATGATGGAGCTGGACAACCCGACATTAACATACCGGGAACGGGAAAGCCTTCGCGAGAAACTGGTGTGTGAAGTGCTGACATTGTGGCAAACGGACGAGCTTCGTGATCGCAAGCCGACGGTTCTGGATGAAGTGCGCAACGGATTGTATTATTTTGACGAGACGCTGTTTGATGTGCTTCCTAACGTATATCGTGAGCTGGAACGCTGCTTGCATAAGTATTATTCCGATTATACATGGCACGTACCAAGCTTCCTGAAATTCGGCTCTTGGATCGGCGGGGACCGTGATGGGAATCCTTCGGTGACTTCTGATGTAACTTGGGAAGCTCTCACGCTGCATCGGGATATGGTTTTTCAAAAATATGAAGAAGTTCTGCATGAACTGATGGATCATGTGAGCTTCAGTAAAAATATCGTCAATGTTTCTCAGGAGCTGATTGATTCTATTGCTGCAGACCGTGAAATTCATGGGGTGGGCAGTTCGGAAGTATGGCGTAATGAGAAAGAACCATATCGCATCAAAGTTTCTTATATGCTGCAGAAGCTGCACAATACGCGCAATTCGGCTATTACAGATAGCAGCCTGAAGTATACTTCGCCGGATCAATTCAAATTGGACCTGCTTATCGTAGAACGCAGCTTGCGCAATCATTTTGCTGATTTTGTTGCGGACGTTTATGTATGCAAGCTGATTCGCCAGGTGGAGTTGTTTGGCTTCCATCTTGCGGCATTGGATATTCGTCAGCACAGTAAAGAACACGAGCAGGCCATGGCTGAAATTCTTGCGAAGATGGGAATCGTAGAGGATTACGCTTCTTTGCCGGAAGAGGATAAAATCAAGCTGCTGAGCGATTTGCTGAGTGAGCCTCGTCCGCTTACATCGCCTTATTTGGAATACTCTGAAAGCACTACGGAATGCATCAACGTATACCGTACAATCCAGGCAGCACAAAAAGAATTCGGACCGGATTGTATCCGTACGTATCTGATTAGTATGACTCAAGGCGCTAGTGACCTGCTTGAAGTGATGGTGCTTGCGAAGGAAGTTGGCTTGTACCGCCGCAATCAGGACGGAACAGTAACCTGTACCCTTCAATCTGCGCCATTGTTCGAAACCATTGATGATTTGCACGCCGCGCCGGAAATTATGGATGTAATGTTCCGTATTCCTGCTTATCGTGAAAGCGTAACAGCTATGGACGATCTGCAGGAAATTATGCTGGGCTACTCGGACAGTAACAAAGACGGCGGAGCCATTACAGCTAACTGGGAGCTGCGTGTAGCTTTGCAGGATATTACTGCTGTAGCTAAGCGGCATAATGTTCGACTTAAGTTTTTCCATGGACGGGGCGGCGCGCTCGGACGGGGCGGAATGCCTCTGAACCGCAGTATTCTTGCACAGCCTCCGGAAACACTTGGTGGCGGGATTAAAATTACGGAGCAGGGAGAGGTTCTTTCCTCCCGCTATTCCTTGCAGGGTATTGCTTATCGCAGCTTGGAGCAGGCGACGTCGGCTTTGATAACTGCTGCGATGCTGGCCCGTTATCCACAAACGCAGCAAACGGAAGCGCATTGGGAAGCCATTGTGAAGGAAATTTCCGAACAAGCTCTGAAGAAATATCAGGATTTGATTTTCCGCGATCCCGATTTCCTACAGTTCTTTAAAGAATCTACACCGCTGCCGGAGGTTGGCGAGCTTAATATCGGTTCCCGTCCTTCCAAACGGAAAAATAGCGATAAATTTGAAGATTTACGTGCGATTCCTTGGGTGTTTGCCTGGACGCAAAGCCGGTATTTGTTCCCGGCTTGGTATGCAGGTGGAACAGGGCTGCAGTCGTTCTACCAGGACAAGGAAGAGAACTTGGCTATTTTGAAGCAGATGTACGAGCAGTGGGGCTTCTTCCGCTCTATGATAGACAACCTGCAAATGGCGCTGGCGAAAGCCGATCTGCTGATTGCTGAACAATACGTACAAATGGTGAAGGATGATGAAGTCAAAGCTCGTATCTTCGGTTTGATTGAACGGGAGTATGTGCTTTCCTCTGAATTGATTCTGAAAATTACCGGGCAAGAGGAAATTCTCGATAATGTTCCGGTTATTCAAGAGTCCATCCGCCTTCGGAATCCGTATGTGGATCCGCTAAGCTACATTCAGGTTCTTCTTCTCCAGGAGCTGCGATCGCTTCGTGAACAAGAGCAGGATGATCCAGAGCTACTGCGTGAAGTATTAATTACGATTAACGGTATTGCCGCGGGGCTTCGTAATACAGGCTGATACGCGATGAAGACCGCAGGTTATGATAAAAAGAACGGCCGGGCACTTTCTTATTTAGAAGGGGCCCGGCTTTTTTGCTAAGTCTAGGATTTTTGCTCGAAGCATTTCTTTACCAGCAGGGGTTACTTCGCTGAAAAATTCCAAACGAGCTGTCGTTGTATAAGAGGCCAGTACGGGCTAGTACAGACTATTACAGGTAAATATAGACTTCATATATATCTGATTTAAACGAGAAATGGTCAAGGCTTTGGTTAATTTTGTATTATAGTACAGGAGTGAAACTTTTTGAGCGTTGTATCGTAATGTTAGAAGGAGTGATGACGGTGAACATTGCGCTTTTGGGGGAATACTGGTGAACTATATCGAGACGCGGCTTGCCAAGCTGGCGCGGAATGGGGATCGCAGAGCATTCTCCGAGCTTGTCGAAATTTATAAGGATAAAATTTATCATATGGCCTATCGCATGCTGAGCAATGCTCATGAAGCTGAAGAAATTGTGCAGGAGACGTTTCTCCGGGTGTTCATGAATTTGCATCGTTATGATGAGAATCAGAAATTTTCGACCTGGATTTACCGGATCGGCACAAACTTAAGTATCGACCGTTTGCGTAAGCGCAAAGCCAATTTTTCTTTGGATGCTGGTATTAGTGATACGGAAGGCATGGATTGGTATGATGCGCTTCCTAGTGAAGAAAAAACACCGGAGAGCCAGGTTGTGCTGTCCGAAACACAGGCACAGATCCGCAAAGCGATTGATATGCTGCCTGAAAAATATAAGTCGGTCGTGATTTTGCGATACCTGCATGATATGTCTCTTCAGGAGATAGGGGATGTCCTGAATATGCCGGTTACCACGGTGAAAACGAGGGTGCATCGGGGCCGGGAGTATTTGCGCAAGAAGCTGGAAAATGAAAGTCTTCTCTGAGGATGGCGGAGCAGGATAGAAAGGAGAATTAGCAATGGATTGCAAAGAGGCCACAAAACAGATGCATGATGCATTGGAGGGTGATCTGAATGCCGCGGATCAACTGGCATTAAGGTCGCATTTGGCGGAATGTCCTAGCTGCCGTGAGCGGTATAAACAGCTCGAGCAAACGGAGGCGCTGATTCGTATTTCATTAATGGGTACACGTATCCCGCCTTGCTCGGAACGTTTGACATACAGCATCATGCAGGCGCTGCCGGCTTCACCGCGGCGCAAGATAGCGATGAAATGGCTGCAGCGGCATCCGGGAATATCCGTTGCGGCGGTTACGGCTTTTCTCATGATGGGAAGCCTGATGACGCTCTGGAACCAAGGTACCGAGCTGATGGTGCGGGGCTCGGATTTGAGTCAGGTTGTGATTGACGGCAAACGGGTTGTAGTACCGGCCGGACATACCGTTAACGGAAATCTGCTGGTGGAGAACGGTGAAATGATTGTCGAGGGCCAGGTGAAGGGGAATCTGGTCGTTGTGGACGGCAGTGTGAATCTGGCTTCCACGGCGGTTATCGGCGGGGAAATTCAGGAAATCGACCAGGCAATAGACTGGCTGTGGTTGAAAGTAAATCAACTGTTCGAACCTTGATTGGGTGTATTTGCCTCCCTCTGGATTTTTGGTCCGAAGGGAGGTTTTTTGCTGAAAATATGGTATGATACACGTAGAGAAGAGGAGTTTGCATAGGGCCGCGGTACATATACTAAAGAAAAGGCGCTTGCGGCGAATCAATGGGGGACTAGTCCGATGACTCTGCTCAGTGATGTAGGCATAAAAGACATTGTTGATATATTAATTGTAAGCTATGTGATATACAAGCTGCTTATCTTAATCCGCGGAACAAGGGCTGTTCAGCTGCTCAAAGGGATTTTCGTCGTTGTGCTGGTTTGGGCCATTAGCTACTGGTTTGAGCTGAACACACTGAAATGGCTGATGAACCAAATGTTCACCGTAGGTGTGCTGGCGCTGATTATTATTTTCCAGCCGGAGCTGCGGCGTGCGCTTGAGCAAATCGGCAGAGGCAAGCTGTTCTCGCGAGGTGCTTCGGACGAGCAGCAGGATGTGGCCCAGACGATTGGGCATTTGGTGAAAACAGTCAATGTATTGTCCAAGCGTAAAATCGGCGCACTTATCGTATTCGAACGGGATACAGGGCTTGGAGATTATGTGGAATCCGGCATCCCCCTGCAATCCTTGGTTAGCTCCGAGCTGCTGATTAACATTTTTGAGCCGAATACACCGCTGCATGACGGGGCGGTTATTATCCGGGGCGATAAAATTATGGCGGCCGGCTGCTATTTGCCGTTGTCGGAGAATCCGTTCATCAGCAAAGAGCTGGGGACAAGACACCGCGCAGGGATTGGGATGACTGAGGTTTCGGATGCGATTTCCGTTATTGTGTCCGAGGAAACGGGACAAATCTCGCTTACTATCAACGGTCAAATGGTCCGGGATATTAAGGAAGAATCACTTATATCCAAGCTGTTTGAAGAGCTGCGTCCAAAAACCAAGCTGAAGGAAAAAAAGGTCCCTTTCTGGCGGAGATGGAGGGATCAGCGTGGATAAATGGCTGCGTAATGTCAATGTAGTGCGTGTAATTGCCCTTGTATTGGGCATTCTGCTATGGGTCATTGTACAAATTGATATGGATAGGTCCGGCGCGTCGTCCATTTCGGATAGCCAGGTAAAGACGATAAGCAATGTGAGCATCAGGCCGGTATATGATGAAACCATGTATGCGATCCGGTCCATTGAGCCGGAAACGGTCATGATTACACTGCGGGGGACGGCTTCCGTGCTGCGCAAGCTAAATCCGGATCAGGTTAAGATTGTGCTTGATCTCACCAAGTATGGAAAAGGAACTCATGCGGATGTGCCGCTTCGGGCTGAGGGCTTCCCCAGCGGGGTCAGCATAGATATCGAGCCTTCCACTGTAAAGGTAAACATGGAGGAGAAGGTTACGAAGGAAGTTCCCATTACGATGAACGTTACAGGCACTCCGGCATCAGGCCTGAAGGCAGGGCAGCCTGTAGTTAAACCGAGCAAGGTTTATGTCACTGTGCCAAGCAGCCGCTTGGATGAAGTGGACTCGGTAAAGGGTGAAATTAATGTCGACGGGGCTAAAGCAGCCGTAACCAAGCAGGTAAAGCTGGCGGTATACGATAAGCAGGGCAAGGAAGTCAATGCCCTCATTACACCGCAGTCCGTGGTGGATGTGGAGGTGCCGGTGACGGTTCCGTTCAAGCAGATGCCGCTGCAAATTAAAATTACAGGTCTGCCCCCGGTCGGCTTTAGTATCAGCTCCTACACGCCTAGTGTGTCCCAAGTGACGGTGTACGGTCCGCAGGAGGTTCTGGATGAAATGGAGTTTTATGACGGCGCGGAGCTGAATTTGTCCAATGTCCGTAAGGATGAGACGGTGAAGCTGGAGGTCCCGCTGAAACCGAGGGTCACCCAGGTGGAGCCAACCAAGCTGGATGTGGAAGTGAAGGTTGTTCCTTCTGTAACCCGGACGTTTGCCAATGTCCCGTTGAAGATTAATGGAAGCAGCTCGAATTACACGACGAAGGTAAGGGTGCCGGAGCCCGGCAATGTAGATGTGACATTAGAAGGGGCGCCGGATGTGCTGGATAAGGTACAGCTGCAGGATGTGCAAGCTGCAATCGATGTCAGCAGCTTGACTCCAGGCCTGCATGAGGTGACGGTAGCCTTTAATTTGCCGCAGTTCGTGAAGCGTACCGGCGGCTTAGTGAAGGCGACGGTGGAGATTACAGCGAAGGCGGGGCAGAACACGGGGAATAAGCCGCAGACTACGCCGGAGGCAACCCCGGAAGCAACGCCGACATCGGAGCCGCAGGCACCTGCCAGCACAACGCCTGCAACAGGCGCTGAAGGCTCCGGCAATGGAGGATCGGCAGCCGAGGGGACGCCAGAGCCGAATGCCGGGACTGAAGCGGGCGCCAGCACATCAACCGGGAATACAGGCGCCGGCAGCTCAGAAAAAGAGCCGGAACAGAAACTTAGCTCACCGTAAAAACGTGATATAGTTCATGCACATGTTGTTGATGTGCAGAGATACAGTCGTAGATAAAAAACATCCGTTGAGATGCTATCAGTCATGGGAGAGGTCGAACACACATGGGAAAATATTTTGGAACAGATGGCGTTAGAGGCGTTGCCAATAAAGAGCTTACTCCGGAGCTGGCGTTCAAGATCGGCCGCTGCGGCGGATATGTGCTAACCGGACAGACGAAAAACCCGAAGGTCGTTATTGGCCAGGATACGCGTATTTCCGGCCCGATGCTGGAATCGGCGCTTGCAGCCGGATTATTATCCATCGGAGCGAACGTCATCCGGCTCGGCGTAGTTTCTACGCCGGGGGTTGCTTATTTGACGCGGGTGCTCGGAGCGGATGCGGGGGTTATGATCTCCGCTTCGCATAATCCTGTTGAGGATAACGGGATCAAATTTTTCGGCGGAGACGGCTTTAAGCTCTCTGATGAAACGGAGCTTGAAATCGAGCGGCTGATGGATGCACCTGTGGATGAGCTCCCTCGTCCTGAGGGCGGAGACTTGGGCATGGTCAGTGATGAGCCCCAGGCCAAGTATATGTATCTGGACTATCTCAGAACGACGATTAGCCATTCCTTCCAAGGGTTGAAGGTTGTGCTTGACTGCTCCAACGGCGCCGCGTATGAGCTGGCTCCAAGGCTGTTCCGGGAGCTTGGTGCAGACATTGTAACCATCGGCGCAGAGCCGGACGGCAAAAATATTAATAAAAACTGCGGCTCGACTCATCCGGAGCTGCTGAAGGCGGAGGTTATTCGTCATGGCGCCGCGCTTGGGCTTGCTTTTGACGGGGATGCGGATCGGCTTATTGCGGTAGACGACCAAGGGGAAGAGGTCGATGGCGACTATATCTTGTGCATTTGCGGAGACGCTCTGAACCGGGCGGGCAAGCTGAAGGAAAATACCGTCGTTACGACGGTGATGAGCAATATCGGATTTTTCAAGGCGGCGGAGTCCCTGGGCCTGAAAACCGCCAAAACGGGAGTCGGCGACCGCTATGTAATGGAGGAAATGCGCCGCGGAGGCTACAATCTGGGCGGGGAGCAATCGGGGCACGTTATTTTCCTCGATTATAATACGACAGGTGACGGAATGCTTACGGCGCTGCAGCTTGTGGAAACTATTGTGGCAACCGGCAAGAAGCTCAGTGTGCTGAAAAGCATGATGCGGAAATATCCGCAGGTGCTGGTTAATGTGCGTGTAGCGGATAAGAGCAAGCTGAACGGCAATGCCAATGTGGAGAAAATCATCCGCGAGGTTGAGGAACGCTTTGGAGATAATGGCCGTGTTCTTGTTCGTCCTTCGGGGACGGAATCGTTAATCCGTGTTATGGCTGAAGGTCCGGAGAAGGATTTGGTAGAAGCGTACGTAGAGGAGATTGCTGAGGTTATTCGTACGGAGCTCGTATAATACGGCATGAATGCAAGTTGTCCTCCGGCACAGGTGGCCGGGGGATGTTTTATTTTAGCCGATCCGCCGGGGTCGAACCGGACCTTGAAATGATGGCTTGCAGTCAGGGAAATGTCACTGTGTTATCAGCCTTCCGTATGAAATGACTGTTGCAAACGGGGGTGAAAATGCATAAGATGAGAATATCTATTCATGGGCAAAAAAGGAGGGTCGAGGCAGTCCTGCAATAGAAAGCGCCAGAACTTGTATGATGCGCCGCCGGTTGTGTCTTGTATGAGAACCTTTATGAGAAACTGGGATGCGGCGCTGCAAGTTGACGAGGTGGAAGGTGTTCGGATAATCGGCGGGGACCTCCCGGCCTGATTCAGGGCCGTTAAGCCGGCAGGGGAAAACGATCGGGCGACCGTTCAGACAAGACTCCGGCATGAAGGGGATTTGCTGTTCATTTGAAAATTCGGAGGAATTATATATATGTGTGGAATCGTAGGCTATGTAGGAAAGCGTAACTCGCAGGAAGTGTTGATTGAAGGCCTGAAAAAGCTGGAGTACCGCGGCTATGACTCGGCTGGTGTTGCTGTATTTACACAAGAGGGTCTGCAGGTTAAAAAGGCAAAGGGCCGCTTGGCGGTTCTGGAATCACAGCTTGGCGATGCGCCGCTGCTCGGCAACATCGGAATCGGCCATACCCGCTGGGCGACACACGGTAAACCATCGGATGTGAATTCCCATCCGCATACGGACAATTCGTCCAAATTTTCCGTGGTGCATAATGGTATTATCGAGAACTATATCGCTCTGAAGGAAGAGCTGATTGAAAAGGGACATCATTTCGTATCTGAAACCGATACAGAGGTTATATCTCACCTGATTGCCTCGCTGTACGAGGGCGATATCGTCAAAGCGGTTCAGCAGGCGGTTAAACGGATGCGCGGCGCTTTTGCCCTGGGCGTTCTGACTGAATATGAGCCGGATAAGCTGGTTGCCGTTCGTCTTGCCAGCCCGCTGATTATCGGCGTTGGTGAAGGTGAAAACTTCATTGGCTCAGATATCCCGGCCATTCTCGAATATACGCGAAATGTGTATATTTTGAACGATTATGAGATGGCAGTTCTGACGAAAGAAAGCGTCGAATTAATGACAATCGAGGGGAACTTTATTTCCCGGGAATTATTCCGTGTCGATTGGGATATTGTTACGGCGGAAAAAGCCGGCTTTGATCATTTTATGCTGAAAGAAATTTATGATCAGCCCAAAGCATACCGGGATACGGTGGGCAGCCGCATTAATGATGCGGGTACAGCTGTGGAGCTGAAAGAAATCGGTATGACCGCTGAACAAATCAAGCAGCTGCGCAATGTTCATATTGTTGCCTGCGGTACGGCTTATCATGCAGGATTAGTCGGAAAAACGGTCATTGAAACCTTGGCCCGTATTCCGGTTGAGACCGATGTTGCTTCCGAATATCGTTACCGTGCGCCGATTATTACGCCAAACACGCTCGTTATCGTGGTCAGCCAATCCGGGGAGACAGCAGATACGCTTGCCGCGCTGCGTGAAGCGAAACGGAACGGTGCCCGCGTCATCGCGATTACGAACGTGGTCGGCAGCTCGGTTGCTCGCGAGGCGGATGATGTGATCGTAACATGGGCAGGTCCGGAAATCGCCGTAGCGTCTACCAAGGCGTACACCTCTCAGCTTGTGGCGTTCTATCTGCTTGGACTGCACCTGGGGCAATCTCTGGGGACAGTGGAAGCGGGCGAGGTGGCAGAAATTATTGCAGCCATGAAGCAGCTTCCTGAGCAAGTAGAAGCGATTCTGGAGCAATCGGAAGCCATTAAGGGTGTTGCAGAGCAAATCTCAACACACAACAACCTGTTCTTTATCGGACGCGGTCTGGATTACGCCGTGGCACTGGAAGGTTCTTTGAAGCTGAAGGAGATTTCTTATATTCACTCCGAGGCCTATGCTGCAGGCGAACTGAAGCACGGCACCTTGGCCCTTATCGAAGAAGGCATTCCGGTCATCGCACTGGCGACACAGGAAACCTTATTTGAGAAAACCGTCAGCAACATTAAAGAGGTTACGGCCCGCGGCGCATTCGTTATCGGCCTTGCCAATGACGGCGATGAGGAGCTGGCCAAATCGGTGGATCAAGTGTTCACCATTCCGAGAACCCTGCCGCTGCTTTCCCCGGCGTTGTCGGTTATCCCTCTGCAGCTGCTGAGCTACTATGCTTCGCTGGCTCGTGGCAATGATGTTGACAAACCGCGGAATCTGGCGAAGAGTGTGACGGTGGAGTAGGGGAGATTGGGGTTGTCATAATTAATGTCAGATGACAAAAAAGTCGTGAACCAGTAAAAGATGTCATGAACCAGTAAAAAATGTCGTTAACCGAAATGCAAGATGATTGAACATCTAGAAGGGAGCCCGGGGGAATGATTCGGGCTCCCTTTTATCTACGCGGAAATTAAGATACACGGGACTTTACGATCGGTGGTGAAACTGATGAGTGGCATTGGCTATAGAATCAAATGTATCCGAAAAGAGAATAATCTAAACCAAATTCAGTTTGCAAAGATTATAGGAATTTCCCAAGGGAACCTGAGTGAAATTGAAATGGGGAATAGTAATCCCTCTGCAGAAACACTTATATCAATCCGAACACAATATAACGTGAACTTGAACTGGTTATTAACCGGTGTCGCAGCAGAAGATGGGACGACATATGAAGATGAGTTCGAGAAAAGGATGATTGAGGTTTTTAGAAATCTTGATGATTATGACTGGACAGTGAAAAGTTCTTGTCGAAAAATCGTCACATAGAAAAATAACCCAATCAGGCAATGGTCTGGTATCCTT
>NZ_JBBBNV010000052.1:0-12328 GCF_037137075.1 Paenibacillus sp. y28 | reverse complement strand
CTGGCCTGGTAGGCCGCGATCCGCTCGCTCCATATGGCTTGCAGATTCATTTCCAATTTAGAATCCATCCTCTCGTTGGCAGGATGGATTCATTATGAGGGATTGCTTTGCCTACGAACAGGTGGGATTGGTTTGACGCTTACTTTTCTCTAGCTTTTCCGCTGCTTCGTCAGCTGATTTGGAACCGAATGGACATCGAGGAAAGCCTCTCTCAATGACGATTCATTCTGGGAACATACTTAGCCCATTATCTATGTTATAATTTTATTGGATAACTGACTTTATACAATAAAGATAGGGGCTGTCAGCTTGGTGGTTGTTTTGGTGGACTTGATAGAGATGACGCGAAGATCAATTGTGGGGTTGTACCCTCTACAAGATTCGAAAAATACGGCATGTCTGGATGAAAAGGAGTAAATGTGCTTGCCTAATCGTGTTTTTTGTGAAGATATAGAACAAATCATTTCCGACCCGCATCTGCCGTGGCACGAAATGTCGAATAAATCAGTACTTATTACCGGTGCGACCGGGTTAATTGGTACAGCACTGGCTTTTGCGCTAAGCGCAGCCAGTCAAAAATATCAGCTTAATCTTAGTCTAATCGGGAACGGAAGAGACAGTGTTAAGGGAGAAAGGTTGACGAAAGACTGCGGACTAGATGCGTTTATTAGTGGTGATATTCGTCGCCCTTTAACGATGGAAGCCCTCCCCGGCAAACTGGACTATATCTTCCACTGCGCAGCAATTACCAGATCGGCAGATATGGTGGCGAAACCGGTTGATGTAATAACCACAGCGGTCGATGGCACAAGAAACATATTGGAGCTTGCCAAAGAGCGAGACTCTAAAAGTGTTGTCTACCTGTCATCAATGGAGGTCTATGGACAGAATTTACATGGACAGGTGCAGGAGGCAGACTTGGGGTATTTGGATTTATATAACCCGCGCAGCAGCTATTCTGAAAGTAAACGGCTATGTGAGAGCTTGTGTACTGCTTATGCCGTGCAGTACGGACTTCCGGTAAAAGTAGCACGATTGGCGCAAGTTTTTGGCGCTGGGACCCCGAAAGCCGATACGCGGGTGTTCGCTCAATTTGCACGTAGTGCGATGGCGGGAGAAAATATAATTTTGCATACTGAGGGGAAAACTAGAGGGAATTACTGCTACTTAGCTGACGCTGTACGCGGGTTGCTTTCGCTCTTATTGAGGGGTCTTAATGGACAAGCCTACAATATTGCAAACCAAGAGGCAAGCACAACCATCCGGGAAATGGCGGAAATGGTTGCAAGCGAAATTTGTCAAGGTAGAATAAAAACAGTTGTCGAGATACCCAGCGACATTGCAAAACGCGGTTACGCGCCTGAAGTCGGTTTTAGGCTCAATGCAGATAAGCTGAAGTCATTAGGCTGGCGGCCGCAATACGGGTTGGCTGATATGTATAGACGAATGATTCTGGATTGGCAGGGGAAATAAATGCGGAAATTACATCAGAAAACAATATTTGAGTTGTTGGAGACTCTAAATGAAGCGCAGGACGTGCTAAGCAAGCAAACCGCACCGGAGATAGTGGGGAATTTGCTTGCTGATTGTCAGGGATTTGCCGTGCAGATTGGACAATACATCGAGAACATTGAGGGCGAAGGAACCCAGACTGTCGCCTTACTCGAAGAATACTGCGAGTTGTTGTACCGGGCGAGCATAGACAACAATGATCGGGAAATAGTAAAGGAGCTCAAACAACAGCTTGTGAAGATTAAGAATTCGGTTGAAAGTGAGCTGAAGCCGAACAAGATTGAAGTCGTATTCTTCCCTTACCAGCTCAGTATGTTCGATGCGTTAGAAAGTGTATATTTGGCCGCGAAGGAAGATCCGCAATGTGACGTATATTGCGTGCCTATTCCTTATTTTTCGAGGAATCCCGATGGTTCGGTGAAAGAAGTGCATTACGACGGCGATTTGTATCCTGACTATGTTGAAGTTACAAATTGGCGTGACTATGATGTTGCAAGCCGTAGGCCGGACGTGATCTTTATACACAATCCTTATGACGTGACTAACATTGTTACGTCTGTTCACCCCGATTATTATAGCGAGAAGTTGTGTAAACTGACTGAGCTGTTGGTTTATATTCCGTATTTTGTGACCGAAAAAGTACAAGAACACTTTTGTTTTAATAGTGGAACGATATATGCTCATAAAACAATTGTGCCAAATGATCTGGAACAGAAAAGGTATATTAATTTTTTCAAGAAAAATGAAGTAGCACGCAATTTATCGGGTAAAATCGGCGATAGCAAGAAAAAGTTCGTGGCGCTCGGATCGCCGAAGTTCGATAAAGTAATACAAATGAAACGTGAAGACTATGGATTGACGGATGAATGGCGAGATTTAATTGAAGACGCGAACGGTACTCGCAAAAAGGTTGTCTTTTATAACACGAGCTTAGCGGAAATTTTACAATTCGGAGAGCAGTTTCTAAAAAAATTACGTTCGGTCTTGGATGTTTTCAAACATCGCGATGATTTTGTTTTGTGGTGGAGGCCGCACCCGCTTTCTATGGCGACATTTGACAGCATGCGTTTGGGAATGGCGGATGAATACAGGGAGATTATAAAGGAGTATAGGCGCGAGGCTTCGGGCATTTATGATGACACGACAGACTTGTACAGAGCCATCGCATGGAGCGATGCCTATTATGGGTGGGGCGGCTCATCGGTAGCCCTTTTATACGGAGCAACGCTTAAACCAATGATGGCTTTGCACACCTGCGATAATGTTTCTGTGGCAGAGGGCGAAGGTGACTTCAACGAGAAGCTGCTTCATTTCACGAAATGTTTGAACATGTATCTGTCCGGAAGTCCAGTATATAGGGATATGCCGCTATATGGTTTTTTCTTTGATGACGCAAACCAGTATGATTTATGGAGTTTCTTGCAGTACATTACCCATATAGAGGATTACGAGAATACCGTTGAATGGAATTCTCTTCTGAAAACGGCCTATAAAAGATTCGGGGTTTCGGCAAATGAAAGAAGCGGGGATAAAATTATCCACTACGTGAAAGAAGAATTAAAGTTATAACGGTCCGGACCCTAAATCCTGGAGATATCCTTAACTACCTTGACTCGTTCAGAAAAAAGCATGGAGGCTTGCGACTCAAGCCCCCATGCTTTTTCGGTTGTTGTGGAAATAGGAGAGGAGCTTCATCTAGGGAGGCAGGCTCGTAATTGCTAAACAAAACCTTACCAGCACGCGCACGCTATGAAACGATTCATTGTACGCATTCAAGTCCGGTATTAGTTAGGAATTCGCTCATGCAGTTATTTCCGTGTACTATTATTGTTCAGATGTGTTACTGTGTTCGATATTAAAAACGATGGCTTAATAACCGATAAAGTAAGCAAGAGTTTTTTTACTTCGAGATTTACTCGGCGCAAGATAGTAGAAAGTGGGTAAGCTTGACGATATATTGAGGGGAATGCGAGATTTACCTTAAGATGGATATAGAGAGAATACGGGAATCCGCGTTTTACAAGGTGCTGCCAATATCATTCAAACGCGAAAAACATCTAGCCATCTGTGCATCATTAGCCTCAAGATTATAGTTCAAATACCACTATCAGATTGGAAGAGTGAGATTATGATAACTGCATTGATTTTTGCTGGCGGTACAGGGCAGCGTATGAATTCTGCTTCGAAGCCTAAACAGTTTCTAGAACTACATGGTAAGCCTATCATTATATATACCATTGAACATTTTGAGTGGCACCCCGAGATTGATAATATCATAGTTGTTTGCCTAGAGAGTTGGATTAAAGAGTTGAAACGCTTTTTGAAATTATACGATATCCGCAAGGTTTCTAAAATTATAGCCGGCGGGATCAGTGGTGACAAGTCCATTTATAATGGGCTTAAAGCTATGAGAGGCACGCATGCTTCCGATGATATTGTGTTAATTCACGACGGTGTCCGTCCTTTGATAAACGAGAATCTAATTTCTGAAAACATTGCAACCGCAAAGCGCTGCGGCAACGCGATAACCTGTGAAGCTACATTTGAAAGCATTATACAGAGCAGTAATGGCAATGAGATTGATAACATACCTAAAAGGAGCGAGATGTTTGTTGCCAAAGCGCCTCAAACGTTTAGGTACGGGGATATATGGGACCTGTATCAACAGGCGGAGAATGACGGGCATACTCCTCTTGATTCAGCACATTTATGCAGCTTATATGGGGTGAAACTGCACATAGTAAGAAGCACACCTAATAATATCAAGATTACTGCACCGCAGGACTATTATATTTTCAGGGCTTTACATGAAGCTATGGAAAATCGTCAAATATTGGGGGTATAAATATTTCCAATATGCACTGCTGTACTATTTTTGAGGCAAAGAAATGGAGGGTTTATGAACCAACACTTAGTGTCAATCGTGCTTCCGGTCTATAACGGTGCACGTTTTCTCTGCCAATCAGTGGACAGCATACTTTCGCAAACGTACACAAACTTCGAATTGATAATAGTTGATGATTGCAGTACAGATGAGACGCCCGGAATTATAGAGGAGTATGCCAGGAAGGATAGACGCGTTCGAACAATACGCCATTCCCAAAATCAATATTTGCCTCAAGCCTTAAATACAGGATTTGATGCAGCAAAAGGTGTCTTTTTTACATGGACAAGCGATGACAACATCTATAAGCCGAATGCCATCAAACATTTGGTTGATGTATTGGTACAACGACACGATGTAGACCTTGTATATGGAAACGAAAGCATTATAGATGATGCTGGACACGTAATCGAGAAAAGCAATGCCATTGCATCGATCGGCAGCCCGGAGGAAATTCCTATCCTATCTTGTGTAGGCGGATATTTTCTATTTAGAAGTCAGGTCTATTTCGACGTAGGCGGTTATGAATCCAAGTGGTTCCTGGTAGAAGATTGGCAGTTTTGGTTAAAATCGTACAACGCGGGGAAGAAGTTTGTAAGAACCGAGGAAAACCATTATCTTTATCGCGATAATACGACTTCGTTATCCATGACAAAAGCTCGCGAAGTGCAAGAGCGGTGTCTGGAATTATCGTTAGAAAATCTGAGCAAGCATAAGAGTAAATATACCAATGAAATCGCGATGCGAGCTTATTTGAAATGTGTGGGCTTTGCTTATCGGTTGAATGATAAGAAAGCTGGAATAGCGTGTTTAGACTTGGCAAAAGAAATAAATAGGGATGCGCTTTCATGGTTGAAACCTGAAATAGTAGAATGGCTGGAGGAAGGTTAAGCGCGCGGGCGAAAATATTAGGCCGAAGCTGGCATCGAATATCTTTGAGGGTGCCTTTCCAGCGGCGAGTTACGACCCATTCGTTGCCGCACAGGTTTGTCTTGCTAACGGTATATATGCGTGTGATAATGTGGTTGTCCTATCGGACAGCCATCTCCGTGTATCCCTTATAAACATAAATTAAAGAAATTACCGCGTAAAAGAGGAAATCTTATGAGAAACTATTTAGTGTCGATAATACTTCCAGTTTATAACGGCGCGCGCTTTCTTCGACAATCGATCGACAGCGTCATGTCCCAAACTCATGAAAACTTTGAACTGATTATAGTCGATGACTGCAGTACAGATGAAAGTCCTGAAATTATTGCGGAATATGTAAATAAAGATATCCGCATACGCACAATACGACATTCCCAAAATCAATATTTGCCCCAGGCCTTAAATACAGGCTTTCAAGCAGCTCTTGGCGATTATTTTACTTGGACAAGTGATGATAATATCTACAAACCCAATGCGATTGCACACTTCGTTACAATGTTATCCTCGGACACCGAAGCGGATGTTGTCTATGGCAATGAAGCTGCAATAGACGAAGCAGGTAATGCCATTCCAGGCTACGAAATGGATACACCCGAAGTAATTCCCATACTGTCCTGTATCGGTGGTTACTTTATGTTTAAGAAACAGGTCTATTTTGATGTTGGTGGTTATGAATCTGAATGGTTCTTAGTTGAAGACTGGCAGTTTTGGCTGAAAGCCTATAATGCGGGATACAAATTCGTGAAGACAGAGGAATGCAATTACTTATATCGACATAGTACAACGTCTCTGACGGCAACTAAACAACAATTGATCGTTGCTAAAGCCATTGAGCTATCCTTACGAAATCTTGTTACGAACCGATCTAAGTATTCCGATATAATAGTGATGCGTGCTTATTTGAAGAATATTCGCCGCTGTCAAATCGTTAACGATAGGGATAAAGCCTATGAATGTTTAGACCTGGCTCAGTCAATCAGGTCTGACGCTATCAACTATCTAAACTCAGAACTAGTAAATTGGTTGGAGGGGAAATAATGCATTCGTTGCCAAAGGAACAGATCTATCAGTTAGTCGATGATTTTAAAGCTTCTCCTGAAAATAAACCCATCATTTTATTTGGAGCGGGTCAAATCGGGAGCGAGGCCGTCAAGTACTGCCTGGATAACGGTATACACATCACCTGCATTGCAGACAATAATGCTGAATTATGGGGTCAAAGCATAAGTGGGATTGAAATTGTATCGCCGGACACGATAGAATGGCACAAGCCGTTTTTGATTATAATGTCCGCTAATTTCTATAACGAAATGGCATTACAACTGAGTGGATACGGTTTGAACAACTATATCTCGTACTTCATGTTTAAAGGCCGATATAACTTTGTGCAGGGCGAATATCCCGAAGCCAGCTCGGTACAGCGGGCTTTAAACTGGATGATTCAAAATCAACAGGAAAATGGCGGTGTTTCTGTTTTTCGGGGTTCTGTTTACGAGTACCCTGAAGTTACCGGCTATATCATTCCGACAATGCTTTCCTATGGTTTGAAGGAAGAAGCTTTGGCTATGGCACACTATCTGGACTCTGTCATAAACGATAACGGCTCATTCAATGCGGCCGGTTCAGACCGTGCCTATCTATTTGATACGGCGCAAGCTCTTCGCGGTCTTAACGCCATACAGAAGATTACAAACAAATATTACGACATACAAATCAAAGCGGCGGAACATTTGTTTTCTGCTTTGAAAGACAACGACGGTATTTTTCCAAAAAGCTATGAAGACGATCCAATTGTTCCTGAACCGATCTTGCTCTTTGGGCTGCCGCCAATGCTTGAATATGCTCAACTTATCAATGATCATGAAAAAATACAGCTTGTTCATGCTTCGGTTAAACGATATCTAGCTGACCCGAATGTTCTTTCGCATAAAACGCTTACGCATTTTTTAGCATATCAAATTGACAGTCTTATCGATCTTGGGTATGAAAATGAAGTAAAGGACATTATCGAGAAACTGCTTGTTTCGCAAAGAAACGACGGCTCCATTCCTGCCTATGACGGTGTTGACTGGGTATGTATCACAGGCTGCTCGCAAATCGCGATATGTCTGTACAAGCTTGGCAGACGCGAACCGGCAGATAAGTTGATGGCGTGGGTTGAGAATAATATGGAATCCGACGGCGGTTTCTTAGGCAGTGTAGGCAATGGTGCTGACTATTTTGCAGATCGTGAGATCGCATGGGCGACAAAGTTCTATCTGGACGCATATAAACTGATGATTAAAGCGCATTTTGATGATGAATTTGCTCCAATCGCTCCCTCTGAAATTGATGAGGACGATGCTGAAGTTACACAAGTAATTAGCGAAATTATAAATGGCAACAGTGTTTTGGAAGTAGGCTGCGGCAAAGGGAGAATTTTAAAACGCATCCACGAAAAATTACCGGACTGTAAATTGCATGGCATAGACATTTCCCCTGTTATGCTTTCAGCTGTGCCGGAATATGTGAAAACTACGGTCGGCGAGATTGAGTTTTTGCCTTACGGTGATCATTCATTCGACGTGGTATATGCTGTGGAATGCATTGAACATTCGCCTAATCTGAAAGCTGCGGTAAACGAGCTGGTGAGAGTATGCAAGCCAGGAGGCAAAGTAATAATCATTGATAAGCAAATGTCGGGTTGGGGGAGATTTTCAACGCCACCATGGGAGCGTTGGCCGGATAGAGCCGTTTTGGAGTCACTACTGCAGGAGAAATGTAATGATGTTAATTCGTATGCTCTTAGAAATAAGGGGCATGATGAGCGAGACGATTTGTTTATAAAATGGATGGGGGTCAAACATATACCTATTTCAGAGAAGGCTAAAAAGGTTGTTTTTTTTGGAGCGGGTGCCACAGGGCGGTTAGGTTTGTATTATGCTGAACGTTCAGGAATGAAGATTGACTTAATCGTCGACAATAATAGCAAGTTATGGGGAAACTGCTTGTGCGGAGTTGAAATTTCTTCGCCGAATGTCTTATTGGATAAAGACAAATATACTGTCATCATTACGGTTGGTTATGAATTCTTAGGTGCGGTAAAGGAACAATTAAGTTCCATGGGATTAACTGAAGATGCCGACTTTTTTGAATTCCATAAAGTCTTTTTGCAAGGCTATAGCGGATTCGGGGCTGCATCAGGCGTTTTGAATATGAATTCCGAATTTGAACTGATAAAAACAGGTGCAAATAATAAATTAGTCGTTAATTTGAATGATCGATGTGTGTATCGTTTAATCAATGACAATATTGCTGGACAATTTATCGAGATTTATAACAAATGCAAGGATTATGGTATCTTCGATAAGTTTGTAACGAAGACAGAAATGTCGGATGTGAAAATTGCGCAGGGGTATTCGTGCAGTTTCAAACATGAATATATTCCATTGTTTACCTACGCAGTTGAGTGGTCGCCAAGGATGTTTTATGATTATACGCTGTTCATGATTGATTTCCTCGCTGAAATCGACAATATTGGCTTGGGTTGGTTAGACGGGCATGCGTTTAACGCGACTTTCCATAACGGTAAGTTTGTGTTTTTCGATTTTGACGCAATCAGGACAGGCAAAACGCCACATTTTTATATACAGGAATTTATTAATGCCCATCTGGTGATTTTGTTGATGATGTCTGAAAATTTGATGGACAAAGCTTATCTATATTTGAATAATCCTGGGCAAAAGCTCTCGATTAACGATATTGCAGGATATTTATCGGCAGATACCTTAAGCGAGTATAAGGATATGTTTAATGAATGCTATGAATCTGCGCTAGAAGGCAATATACAAAAATGCTGCGAAATTCTAAAGGATTATGTCTTGAATGTACAATTCAAGCAAATACTTCAGAGCGGTTGGAACGGTTACCAAAA
Organism: Paenibacillus sp. y28; assembly: GCF_037137075.1. Lineage (NCBI taxonomy): Bacteria > Bacillati > Bacillota > Bacilli > Caryophanales > Paenibacillaceae > Paenibacillus > Paenibacillus sp. y28. Next base: position 3,089 of record NZ_JBBBNV010000052.1, on the reverse strand, counting down.
CGAGCTGTATGAAAAGAGTAATGAGGCCAAATGGTCAGATAAGCAAAGAACGGTTGTGGAAATGGTCCGTTCCGTTAAACCAAGAACGATGCTGGACTTGGCTGGGAATATGGGTTGGTACGGCTTTACTTTGCATGACGAGATGGAACGTTGCATTACGGCCGATTTAGATTATAACTGTGTCGATTTTGTCTACCAGATGGTTACCGACCAAAACGTTCAAAATGTGTATCCAGTTTATTTGAATTTAATTGCGCCAACACCGGCTTATTACAGAGATTTGCATATCGGGGACACGGCAATTGTCCCGTGGCGCAAGAGTGCGATTGAACGCTTCAATAGCGAAATGGTACTTGCTCTTGCGGTAATGCACCACCTCGCATTTGCGCAGCAACTGTCATATGCTGAGATTATAGGACAATTTGCGCTATATACGAGTAGATGGCTGATCATTGAATTTATCGAGCGGGAAGATAGTGTGGTTGCCCCTGCACTGAAAAACGGGGATTTTGAATGGTATACGAAGGAGAATTTCGAAACGGAGCTGTTAAAGTCATTCTCCATACTTGCCGTAAAGAATTCCGAGCCAACGCGTGTATTGTATCTTTGCGAGAAAAAATAAGAAACTATTGGGATAGCACGTTCGCAATCAGCCGAAGTACAATGGCAGAATGTGAGCGTGTTATTCCATTTAAGTTACGGGAAATCAGTGGATACCGAAGAGGAGTGTAAGATTTGATATGGAAGATTTACGACAGCGTACGCAAGTTTCGATTATTATTCCTATCCATAATGCCGAACAGTATCTTCGCCGCTGTCTTGATTCTGTAATGAATCAAACGCACGCCTGCTTGGAAGTATTGCTTATTGATGACGGGTCGACAGATAGAAGTAAATCAATTTGTGAGGAATATGTACGTCAGGATTGCCGGTTTCAGTATATATATCAGATGAATCAAGGCGCAGCTATTGCCCGCAATACCGGAATAGATTGTGCGACAAGTGAATACGTAACCTTTCTAGATTCAGACGATAGTATGGAACCGGGGTTCGTTAAACAGGTACTGACGGAGATGCTTATGACTGGTTCGGATATAGGGCTTTGTGATATAAACTATGTGGATAATGAAACTGCCGAAAAGGAAGTATCAAGAATTAGATTTTATGGAAAGACAGCAAGCGCGAGCAAGACGAAAAGTATTTTTAATACCGTAAGGACTTTTATTTGGGGGAAAATATACAAAAGAGAGCTGTTTAGCAAGATAAGATTTCCTGATTTGAAATTTTTTGAGGATCTATCTATTGTGCCTTTTATGGCGGCAATTGCCAATCAAATCGTCTATATCCCCTTGCCGCTTATCAATTATTACAGAAACCGTAATGGTAGCCTCTCTGAGAACGCTTATAATATTGGTGAACTAATTAGGGCGTTAGATTTATTGGGCAGTTTCCTTCGCTCATCTAAGTTATATGATGATTTTACAGATAGCTATAAAAAAATGTGTATGGCACAGTTACGGTTTACCTATCGTAGATTCGGGAATAGAAAGCAAGAGAAAGTGCTTGAACAACTATGTAAGTTAAAGGAATATGTGTTAAATCTTTTTCCCCAACTTTATCCATTAACCGAATGCAGTTTTTATACAGAGCGTAATAACCATTTGCTTGCACAAGCAATAGACAAGGCTGTCCTATATAACGATCAAATCGTCGACAATATAGAGGTTTCCAATTATGTCATTTGTTTTAGCGACTGCGTAACCGAGGGGGTTTCTCAACCTACCATTGCAATAAAACGTCCAGAGCATATGGATGAAGAAAGTGCGGCATATGACATTGCGGAAGAGATAATTATGGCATTTTCATAGTGACAGTCAACCAAGAAAGAAAATAAAAGTATGTGCACTGGGCAGGGAGGCTCAGCGGGACAATAAACTATACTAAGAAAGGTCCTCGGGTGACAGGGCTAAAAAGTCATACCACGCGCCGTGTGAAATTCAGGGATCGCCCTTCCTGTTTCTCACACGGTATTTTTATTAGAACCTGCCGATATCGCAATGAGCGGACTTCCGGAACCGCGTCCGTACGCCGGGGCTATCTACCAAGAAGTCTTTGAGTTCTTCAGAAGTAAAATCGTCCCCTCTCAGCCGCACTTCTGCAATAACTTCCATTCCCGAATATGCTCTTAAGGTACCATCACTTAGGTACTTATCTAAGGCACTATAATCAATTACTGGTATCCCTTCAACGATTTGCCCAGATCCATAATAACTTGATAATAAAACAAATGGAACAATCGTATATTCCTCTAAATTCTCAATCGAAATTTTTTGAGAGAATTCAATTTTGTTGTCTTCGATATATCTTAATATCTTCTTGATTTGTGATACACCCTTCTTCACAACTTTGTTCCCAGCCCTATAATCATCAAGTTCCAATGGATCAAGATGATTTTTTGCTTCTCCTACAAATATATGTTTATCTTTAATTGCTATAATATCGATATCACCTTTGATTTCGCTACGGTCATTAGGACAATGATATTGAAACGGGTAATTATTAGAATGTACAATCAATCCATTTTCGGAGAATAGCCTTCTGGATTGTTTTTCAAAAACTTCACCCTTCTCAGACAAGTTCACCTTTAACATCCTTAAGTGTTTGATGAATGTTCTATATATATTATTACAAAGAAATATGCTTGGTATAATAAAGATGTTATCATCCATACGTATAAGAGGCTTGTAGTACAAGTCAAATATCTTATCACTTCCAAATGAATAAAATGAAATCCAACTTTCAAAAACTTCCCTATTTAATCCTGATTCAATTCCTGAGGAAAATAAATCAAAGAATATTTCATATAGCTGTTCAATCTTAATTAAAAGCACTGGTGCCTGTGGCAATAAATTATTTTTAGTAATAAACAATTTTGTTGCATTAAAGGTAAGCGTCAAACCAATCCCACCTGTTCGTAGGCAAAGCAATCCCTCATAATGAATCCATCATGCTAACGAGAGGATGGATTCTAAATTGGAAATGAATCTGCAAGCCATATGGAGCGAGCGGATCGCGGCCTACCAGGCCAG
>NZ_JBBBNV010000051.1:0-12630 GCF_037137075.1 Paenibacillus sp. y28 | reverse complement strand
TTGCCGCCTCGCGTAATCTTAATCCATCATACACTTGCTCCCATCTGACTGCTAGGTGGGGGCTATTTGACGCTCACTATTAATCAACAGTTGGTGGCGCCTTTTCAGAAGCACAGTGAGCTTGCGGTAGCCGTATGCAGCGCCTTCTCCAGCTAGAAATTCCATGATCCATTCACAAATTTGTTCATCGCTAACCGGCTTTCCGCCTTGTGTGTAAGATAAACCAGGTGCGGGGCGACCGACCCTGTGGATAGGCTCTTGGTCTTGCTGTTGTTGCTTATTCACATGTGCATAGTACGTGGAACGCCCCACTTCCAGCACTCGTAGCACCAAGCTTATACGATTCCCTTGGGTAATGTACTTCTGGGCAATCTCTATTTTATCCGTAAGTGTGGGTTCGTTTTTTTTAGTAGGTCTTTGAGAATGTCCCTCTCCAAGGCTTGCTCTGCGTAGAGCTTCTTCAATTTCTCGTTCTCTTTCTGGAGTTGTGCATAATCTTCTGCTGATGGTACGTACTTCGCTTGCTTGATGCTTGTTCCATCCAGTTGATCCAGATCCTTGCGATTGAGTTCTCGCGCCCAACGCAGCACCATCTTCGGATCAAGCTCATGCTGCCGTGCTACTGCCGTCATGTTTCCAATCTCGTTCCCCTTGGCAACGATCATTTTCTTAAAATTTAGGTCATACTGTTTCTTGGTCATTTCGTTCCCCTCCGCCTTATTTTTATTGTATCGGAATAAGGGGTATACTGTCCAAGTTCAAATAGGGGCTAAAAAGAAAATATCTTGTACCGATTGTAAGTGCTGCATAGTGCGATACCTCCATTAAAAGTATTTATTTCTGCCATTGTCTTTGTAAATAATCCAGCACAATCAATCCCCCAGCCTTGTGCAGCGGCTCATTCTGTTTTTCACAATGAAATAACTGAATGCACGACGGACAGCCCTCGGAACAACCACAGCTGCTAATGATCTGTCGTGCTTTTTCCAAGAGAACCCCGAACTTTTCCGCAACAACCTCGACGATACCCGAACCGCCTCCTGCTTGGCTGTCGTAGAAGAACATCCCGGGCATTCCAAACAAGGCCGAGCCAGAATAAAAAGAGGTGTGCTGAAAATCAGCCATACTACACCTTACAACAGCCGGTATCGCAGATGCTATGGCATGTTCAACGGCATGAAGGCTTCCCTCAACCAGGGTCTCCAAGTCAATGGATTCGCGATTCTGCACATCCTTGAGCAGACCTCTAAGTTCATCCCTTCCTTGGTGGTCCCACATCAGCCAAAATGCCTCTGTTTGGAAACTGACAGGGTATGTGTTTGTTAATTGTACGGTTTCTAGAGGCATTGCGCCGTGATTATAGATTTTTTTGTAGCCAAATGTGCTTCGTTTTACGATGATGCTTCCAAGATTGGATTTGATCGCCACGTCACTTATCAGAGGATTGGTAACATCATGGATTTCAATGCTATCACGAACAATTCCGCGAGTATGATAATCCGTTCTTACTGGCTCTACAACCACTTTGCGTTGCCTGTTATTGACCCACTTGACCTTATAGAAGGTACGATTGTCAGGTCCCAGAAATACGGCATCTACGTGATAATCTCGAATCAAGGAACGTCCGTCCACACTTTGAAATAGGATGTCCTCATTCCATCCGTTCTTGGTTACAACCGTATAGGTATCGCCCATAGTGAACAAAGTTTGATACCGGGGTGTTTCTCCTTGATAGTGTAGTTTCCCTTCAATCTGCTGCCACTGGTCGCTTGCTTCCGCAACCACCTTGCGAAGCGCCGAAGAGCGAACATAATTCATAGCATTCGTCAACGTTCCTCCCAGTTCGTGAGCTGCGTATGCGAGATGCTCCTTTAATAGCTTGGGATTCGTTGTATTGATCGCCGCTGATTCAGGCGATAGCCTAAAGAATTCTTCAGGGTTGCGGGCAAAGTATTGCTGTAATGGCTCTTCCTGAACCATCATAATCACCACACCGTCTCTGCTGCGCCCCACACGACCAGCCTGCTGCCAAAAGGAGGCCTGAGAACCTGGATACCCCAACAATATACATACATCCAGACACTTCACATCAATTCCGACCTCTAGGGCGCTAGTAGTGACCACTCCAAGGATCTCGCCTTGCTCAAGTTTTTGTATGGTTTGTTCTTTAACTTCTTGCGTGAGGTATGCATGGTACGGCAGAAAAAACTCATGTGGTTCGTCTGCCGAAAGCCCGCCATGATCATGAAGATGGCTGCGCAATATCATGTTTAATTCACGACTTAAAAGCTGGGCTTGCTGGCGGTTGCTTGTGAAAATGATACTTCTTGGCCATCTTCCATCCTTGTAGATCGTGCGCAGAATTTCATAGAGATCGGAAACAACAGCCCTTTTCTTCTGGTCATCGTCTGATAAGCCAGGATTCCACATCAAAATCGCTTTCTTCTTTACTGGCGCTTGTACACCCGATATTTCATGAAATCCTTTCAGTCCACGCATTCCTGTTAATTCTTCAGCTAGATACTTTGGATTAGCAATGGTAGCCGAGCAGGCAATAAACTGGACGTTTTTATTCCCCAACCTGTCACATAACATTCTTAATCTGCGAAGGACCAAAGAAACCTTTGAACCTAACAAGCCTGAGTATTGATGAAGCTCATCAATAACAACAAACCGAAGATTTTGCAGAAAGCGCAACAGTCCAGGGCCTTTCCCCTTAGGTGAACTTGCACCTTGAAGAATTAAGTGCAGATAGTGAACGTTGGTCAGCCAATAGCGCCCCTCAGAGAACACGAAGCTAGACGCCTGATCTTTTCTCATATGCTCTGGAACGTTCCGTTGCCCATGAAGAAGTCCAACAGATATTTGTTGTCCATTCAAAGTGAATCGCGAAAATCCATTAAGCGAAATTTTATTTCCCTGCTCTTCTATATCATCGGCCCATTCTTTCAAATGGGTAAACTGATCTTCGACCAATGCTTTGAACGGAGCCAAATATAGCGCACACGCATCCGGATCAGATACCAATTTTTCCATGATGGGAACATTGTAAGCCAATGATTTTCCCGATGCGGTTTTCGTACAGAGAACCACATTGCGTCCTTCCCGGATGTTCTGTATGGCTTCTCCTTGATGCTCATACAGCTTATTGATCCCCAGAGAATGAAGCTTCCGTTGCAGCCAACTGGGCATAAGGATTTGTTCAGCATAAGCGCCTTGATTGGCGTCAATTTGATGCACATGCACTTCGCTTCGGACACGAGTTCCTACTTCAAGCAAGTTCTGGACGAGCACATCACTATCGAATGCTTGTTGCACGGGAAGTCTTCGGTCTGAGATCATTTCCATTTCTTCCGGTGTCAACATCCCTTCCAAGATCAAACATCCATCATGCGTACAATAAACGCCGGCTTGTTTATTTATATAGGATTCCATATCGGGTGCAAGGGAATGCCACTCCGAAATTCGAATCCCGTTTGCCCGTTGATGAATCTTACGGTAATAGCCCTCCGAATCTGCTTTATAACTGACTTGAACGAAGTCCCCGTAAGGTCTTTGGCCTCCGCAAGCGGAACAAATTACTGGCATTCTTAATCGATCCCTTCAATCAAAATCTTCAGCAACATTTTGGCTCCAGGTTTGAATAAGTCAATATTTCCTTTACCTGGGAGCTGCACGCAGCTAGGACATCCTTCAGCACAAGGGCAGCTCTCAATAAGCTCAAGCGCTTTTCGAAGTACTTGCGGAAGTTTCTCGTAAATCGCTTCTATGGTACCGAGGCCGGACCCATTCTCGCCATAGAAGCCGATAACAGGTCTGTTCGCAAAAGCCGTCATCCCGCTCGCCGAAAAACCTGTAAAGTCATTCGCGTCACAAATAATGAGGTCTGGAATAACCGAAGTCATAGCGTGACCTGCAGCGTGAAGAGAGCCTTCGGCCAATAAATCAAGGGATCTGCCTTCATCTACCCACTCCTGGATGTTAATTTTCAAGTGGCCCCATTGGGAATCCGTTAATGTAACCCACATTCCTTCGGGAGTAAATCGGGTAACGGACGGATGATCCAATTGAACCTGCTCCGATTCATGCTTCTGTCCGAAGTAAACTTTTTTATAACCGAAGACGCTCCGCTTGATCTCCAGTTCACCATAGGCCATATCGATTCCTTCGATATTTTGCTTCTGGTAAGTCTGCATAATATCGATGGCATCACGATAAGTAGATTGGGTGTAATAGGTTAGTTCTTGAATGGGTAATAGAATGATTTCGCCTTTTCTGCGATTGATAGAGTCAACCCGATAGCCTTTTTCTCCAGGAGTCCAATAGATCGCGCCTTCATGAAAGTCACGAAGCGCGCTCCATTCATCCAGACCGTCAACTATCGTTTGATCCTGTCCCCGAATAGTGACGCTGTAGTTTTGCCCGGAGATGGATCGAAGGCTAAATTTTTTATCAACGACTTCCTCTTGATTCGCTGATACGGCAACTTGCAGAACAGTCTCGATATAGTCTTCAACTAACCCGGGGAACATGTTCTGCAAGTCTTCCTTCGTAACTTCTCTCCCAAGCTCCTCTCTCAGTAGAGGAATATGCAAAGCCAACAACTTGTAATTTGTTGGATTAATTCGAACTACCTCCGGAGCCTTATGAATAAACTCAAGTGGGTTACGCATGTAATACTGCTGAAGCGGTTCGTCCTGCAAGATCAAGACGGCGACTCCCTCGCCTTTACGGCCAACGCGTCCGATCTGTTGGGAGAATGCCGCTTTCGATCCGGGATAACCAACAAGTATGGCGAGACTTAAATCACCGATATCAATCCCGACTTCAAGGGCATTGGTCGTAATAATGACATGAATATCGTGGGACTTGAGCCGCTCAATAATCCGTTTCCGGGTATCATTCGGTAGGATTCCAGTATAAAAAGCCGCGAGTTTCTCTCCGTCCACTTTCTCCTTAGGTAGTCGGAGAGGCTGGCGCAATACGTCTTTGATATAACGGGTAAAGACCATCGTCTGGCTGCGAGAAGGCTGAAAAATAATGCTCTTAATCACCTTCTGATCCACAGTCATAATTTGTTTCGCCATCGTAATCGCATCGGTAGAAGGCGCGCGGCGGACTTGTTCGTCGGCAGACATGCCAGGATTCCAGAGGACGATTCCCTTCTTCTGATGGGCGGAACCATCTGTATTAATGAGGGTAAAGCCACTTAGCCCCGTAAGATCCTCTGCTAATCTAGCAGGGTTCTCAATCGTTGCTGAGCTCGTGATAATCTGGATTTTGTGTGCATTACCAAGCTCTCGGCAAACCTTAAGCAGGCGTCTGAGTACTAATGCGACATGACTTCCGAATGTGCCGCGGTACATATGCATCTCATCAAGCACAATAAATTTGAGATTCCGCAGATAATTTCGAATGTGGTGCGCGGTCGCATACTTCACCTTCTGAACTTGCCCGAGAATGGAGTAATGAATCATATCCGGATTCGTCATCCATACCTGTGCTTTTTCCATGATTCGCTGCCGCGGCCCATTCTCGGTATCCCCATCCAGCCGACCAATATGAATCAGACGATCTCCCAAATGCAACTGGGTCTCAAACCACTCATCCAGGGAAGAAGGATTCTCCGCCTGTTGTAAGCCAAAACGCCTAATTTGATCCAACTGATCATTTGCTAACGCTTTTGTTGGAAATATGTATAATGCACGTTCTTCGGGATGGTTATATAAACGACTAAGAATTGGCAGGTTATAGGACAACGTCTTTCCGGATGACGTCGAAGTAACCAAGACAACATTCGACCCAGAATGGACTGCATCGGCCGTTTCTGCTTGGTGAGAATATAACCGTTTAATTCCCATTCGATGTAAAGCATCCTTAATGGGTTCTGGTGTAGGCTCAGGGATATCTGCAAAAGTTGCTTCCTTCTCAGGAAGTGTATGTACGTAGATCTCGGCAGCTTCCTCCTCGGCCAACTTCTTCAGCTTATCCAGTACATCTTCCGAGGAAAATTCATGACTTACGATGCCAGGAATTCGGTTATCCTCACATAGTACAAATTCTTCTTTCTCTAGAGGAACGATAGCAAAACAAGACGGGCAGTAAATTCCTTCTGCGAAGCCTCGGAGGTTTTCATTTACGGGAGTCCAGTCTGAGCATTTAATCCCGGTTGGCGAATATTCAAGTAATCGTTGCTCCCCAAATTGGCTGATTTTATTGGAAATTTGAATTGCCTTTAGCATATTGGTGCATTCCGAGCATTTCAGAAATGCCATTACCTAATCCCTCCATCGCTAATGTCTGTTGATCCTATTTAAACATAATGATTAGACAATAGGTTGTCATCGAATATACGTTCCTATGGAATAAAATCCCTTTACTGATAATTCGACAATATAGGCTGTAAGTCCTGTGAAAATACGAAAAAACCCAAACAAAGCAATAAATAAACGCTTTGTTTGGGTAAGTTGTAGAATTGAAAGTAGGACCTAAAAATGGACTGGTATCAGGCTAATCCTCCACTCAAATGCTAAACAACAAGTTCGCTGTTTTTGTTAATGACTGAGATTACATTCATTAACTCTCTAGCGTCGTTCATATTATCCTTAAATAGCGAAGTAATACTGCCTAAACTACGGAATGGCTCTTCCATGAAAATTCGATTATCCTCAATTATCCCGTTAGCAACGATATAATCCACGATAAGTTTTACAAAGCGAATTTGGGTTGCATTCAGTTTTTCTTCACTTAAGAAAGCACTAAAAGCCTCGTTCGCCGCGGCGCGGTCTAACCCAACCATTTTACGAACCAACTTGCTCACCGGCGTATTTCCGAACTCCTTCTCATACTCAGACCGACTTCCCAGCTCTTCCCATAGGATACGCTCCAAAGTTTGGAGATCAACTGCAGTGAGCTGTTTATTGTTGCGGAGCTTATATATGGCAAGCTCATCCTTATGCTCTTTCAGGTAATGTTCTACCTTTTTCTTATAATTTTTCAAGTTGTTCGTATTATAGATGGCCCCGCTCTCCCGGGTTTCGATGATTTGATCCTTGAAGTTCGTATAATAAATTCTCTGCTTACTCTTTTCAATTAATTTAATTAAGTCACGCAGAGCGATCCGAACTTCCTCCAGCTCTAAAACATCAGCCTCTTGCCAGAATTCGTCGGTTTGAACCTTCTCGATAATGTACTTCTTCTCCATTACCTTCGGGACATTCCCGATCTTACTTAGATCTTCAGCAGTTTGGATAATACTCCGGATAGGTCTTGTCGCATTTTTTTGCTGCAGATAGGCAAGATCTACGGTATAGATCAATAAGTCGAAGCGTTTGGCCAGTTCGTCATCCTGGAGCGGAGTAATCAGTGGAGCGATATGTTCCTTGAGCTCAGAAACACTCGCAGCATTCAGACTTTGCCATGAATCTTTATTCTTGTATATCTCGACGTAACGTTGCTTTAACTTCACACGGAAATTTTCGTCATTCAGATCCCGTACTGTACTTAAGAGATCACGAAGCAACTCATCCCTGTACTGAATGTATTCCTGTTCTTCCTGATATTTGAGGTGCTGAAGCTCCCGAACAATATCAAGCTTTACATGAAAGAGCTTTTCCGTCAGACTCGCGCCAATTTCACCTTCCAGCCCTTTCGGATTTGCCCGGAAAAACTCAAAGTTATTACAAAAATCAAAGATTAGAAACTTCTCTTTATCCATTCCTACCCCAAGCAGATCTTTACATAATCTCGTTCCTCTGCCGATCATCTGCCAGAATTTAGACTTGGATCGTACCTTCTTGAAAAAAACAAGATTAAGGATCTCCGGGATATCAACTCCAGTATCGAGCATATCCACCGAAACAGCAATTTGGGGAAGCTTTTCCTTCGTGCTAAAGTCGTCAATAAGCGAATCGACATAGTTAATACTATAATCGATTTGTTTAATGAAATGGTTACCGTATTCGGAGTACCTCTTATGAAACCGCTCGACGATCGCCTGAGCATGGCGGCTGCTTTTTGCAAAAATAATAGTTTTACCCAGCTTGTCTCCGCCTTCTACCCGAAGCCCCTTCTCCATCAGCTCATCCAGAACCAGGTCAATGGTGTTGGCGTTAAACAACCATTCATTAATCGCTGTATTCGCAATAGAATCATCTACCGTCTCATCGTCGTCGAATGTTTTCTCGAATTCCTCTTTCTCTTCCTCACTTAGTTCGTCATAGTGAATTCCGTCTTCCATGATCTTGGTCTTCTTTTCTAACACTTGGTAATCGACCAGATATTCATCTTCAACGGCTTTCTCAAGCTCGTAAGCAAAGGTAGGCACCCCGTTCTCCAACTCGAAAATGGAATACGTATTCTTATCGATCTCATCCTTCGGTGTAGCTGTCAATCCAAGCAGCATGGCGTCGTAATATTCGAAAATATCTCCGTACTTCTTATAAATGCTGCGGTGGCTTTCGTCAACAATGATCAGATCAAAATGCCCTGGAGTAAATAGCTTCTTCCCATCCTGCCGCTTGGTCTCATCAATCGCATTCATCATGGTCGGGTAGGTCGAGAATATCATACGAGACTGCTCAGGGTTATCCTTGTTCTCTAGCAAATTGCAAAGCGTAAGACTAGAAAGTAGGTTGCTAAAATTTTGTTTCGCTTGTTTAACAAGCGTCCTTCGGTCAGCCAAGAACAAAATATTCTTCACTACATTATGGCGCATCAATACATCTACGATCGAAATGGCTGTACGAGTTTTACCGCTTCCGGTAGCCATAACAAGAAGCATCTTGCGCTGTTTCTTGGTTATGGCATGACATACATCCATAACCGCTTGCTTCTGATAATAACGGTTGGTGATGTCCTCATCAATCTCTACCGTGGTAAAAGGGATTTTGCTGCTTCTCCGATCTACCATAAGCTGCAGCTCATCCTTCGTGAAGATTCCTGATACTCTTCGCTGCGGATATCCTTCGGCATCATCCAATAGATTGATTTCGAAACCGTTCGTTGTGAATATTATCGGACGTTGCCCCGTCTGATTTTGCAGACAGTCCGCATAGAGCTTGGCTTGTTGAGACCCAACGTTTGGGTCTTTCCCCGTCTTCTTGGCCTCGATAACCGCTAGCGGTCTGCCGTTATTGCCATATAGAACATAATCAACAAATCCGGTACCCGTAGCGTTTGGCATCCCTTCCACAGGAACCTCTGTAATACAATCACGACGCATTTCCCATCCTGCAAGCTTCAGCTCTAGATCAATAAATTTCGACCTAGTTTCGGCTTCACTAAGTGCATCAACCTCGAAATCGTAGTTCTCCGTGCTGGCTATACGCTGGGCGGTCATGGATTCACGAAGTGACTCGTTCTCTTTGCGTAGCTCCTCCAACCTTTGATCCTTGGAACTTAGCTTCTCATAAAGGTCCTGCAGTTCCTGTGGTCTAGTACGCTTCTCTTCTCCTGTGTGAAGAAGCTGTTCATCGAATTCCGGACAAGTGTATTCATCCGCGTAGCAATAATCGATCCAACGGACGACCTCATGCAGGTTACGGATGGAGAGGATAGCTTCATCCCTAGCTATTGGGGCATTTGTATGTACCGCCGTGTTCCCCAATTTGATGATATACTTCATCAGCGGAAAAAGCTGAGGATCAATGATCTGCCGGAATGTCGGCTCATGGATAAGGCTTGAGACATTATCTTGATACGGGATCGTTAGTTCATTGTCAAAGGTATACACCCATTTGATAGCTAACTCTAACGCTCTTCTTGCAAGAATCGCACAAGTTGCCGGGGACACAAGGAGGCTCTTCTCAGCTTCAATTGCGCTATCTGCGAAAGACTTGAAGGTGTCTTTGTCCTTTAAGAAATCGAAATTTGTACTCATGGGCATCCCCCTAGAATAATTCGCCCTTGAACGCCCGCTGCATCAGTGCATTGAAGTTATTCTCTAGTTCAGTAAGGCTTTGTTGGAGTCGTTGTTTTTGTTGTTCTATTTTCTTGACTTGCTCGGCGAAACGATTTTGAATGCTCGACGGAGGGACTATAAATGAAATATCGTTTAGAATTTTTAAAGTTAAATATTTAGTATTACTGCCAATAGAGTTGTCTTTTAAATCCTTTAGCTTATTCTCTAAACTAATTCTGAAAAATTTATAGCAGTCTAATTGGTTGTTAAGGGTCAGGACATAAGTCCTCTGGTAAGCATTGAACTTCCCATTGTAATATTTAACATCATAATCTGCAGTTGCATTATTACCTGCTAACAATAACGCCTCTCCATCAAAACTATATTCATTTATCCATGAAACCTCTTTTGCGCAAGTAAAAAATGGATATTTCCCATTCTCATTCATCGCATTGGCATCTAACTTCCCAGTCGTAGTCGAAAACACCTCACACCATGACTTTAAATCCCAACCTTTATTATTAACTCTGTCATCACCGAACATATGATAAAACAAACTTTTCACAAGTTCATCGCAAGCCTCTATTTGCACTTGTCTTTTATCTATCAATTCTTGGACTTTGTTTAGTGCTTCGGTAACAAGTTGTTGCTCTTCAAGGGAAGGCACCGGCACTTCAATATTCTCTAAAATCCCTTTGTTAATAGCCTTAAAAGTACTTCCTGTACCAAGACTACTAATCCTATCTTTCATATTAATTAGAGCGTAGTATAGATACTTGTAATTCATGATTTCATACTTGGGGGTTATTGCAGCCAGCCCCCTCCCAATACAGCAAGTCAAGTTACTAAGGTTAACATCACCAACTGGTGCTCTTACCGACATTAATATGTCGTTCTCTATTGCAATTTTATTTGGGCTACTACAATACATTCTAACAACGGGATTTACTCTACCGAAATCGGCTTTTCCTTGAAAAAAAGGAATTCCTTTCCCCTCCGAATTGTAACTCTCAGAGGCAGGCGATTGCCCCATATTTAGATTAGCAACTTCTTTTAATCGTTTGATTTCCATTCTTCTCTACCCTTTAATAATCCCAGCAAGTTCTATCAACCCTGCTTGGATTTCCTCTTCCAATTTTTGAATCTTTAAAAGAATTTCGTGGGGATGCGCATACGTGACTTCTTCGTGCTCAATCTCTTTGTATTTATTGAACGACAAGTCATATCCATTATCCCGTATCTCTTGCGCATTGACCAAGAAACTCTGCTCACATCTTTTTCGCTCATACTCTTCTTGTAACTTGCCAAAGCGCTCTACAATATCAGGTATGTCATTCTGCTCAATCGCTTGCCTCTTGTCATCCAGTGAGTATCCATCGGCTTTCATATCATAGAACCAAACTTGATCCGTGCCACCAGCACCTGTCTTTGTAAAGATGAGGATGGCTGTGCTTACGCCAGCATATGGTTTAAATACACCGCCGGGCATCGAGATGACCGCTTCCAGCTTATGATTGTCTACAAGCTCTGTGCGAATTTCCTTGTGTGCATTACTACTGCCAAACAACACACCTTCCGGTACAATGGCGGCGCTTCGCCCCCCGATTTTGAGACTTCTCAAAATAAGTGCTAGGAACAGGAGCTCCGTCTTCTTCGTCTTCGTGATCTTCAATAGATCGCTGCTCACTGCATCATAGTCCAACGAACCTTTGAACGGCGGATTGGCGAGAATCAATGTATACCTCTCTTTGTCAGCATTCTGCTCAGAGAGGCTGTCCTTGTACTCAATATTCGGTTGATCAACACCATGTAGCAGCATATTCATGGCGCCTATACGAAGCATGGTTCTGTCCATGTCGAAGCCGTAGAACATATCTTGGTGAAAATGCTTCTTGAGCCCCGCATGTAGAAACAAATCCGCGTGATGCTCTCTCACGTATTCCTGCGCGGCCACAAGAAAACCAGCACTACCCATCGCAGGATCAGCGATCACGTCGCTTGGGGTTGGTTTCATCAAGCGAACCATCATCTCAATAATGTGCCGCGGAGTACGGAACTGGCCATTTGTTCCTGCTGTTGCTACTTTGGATAACAAGTACTCATACAGGTCGCCCTTAGCGTCTCGCTTCTCCATATCAATTCCATCTATACCGTCAATTATTTTGGTAAGCAGCTGAGGTGTCGGGATTTTAAAGATCGCATCCCCCATATATTTGGAATATGCTGAATCTCCGTCTTGATGTAGATTTTTGATAAAAGGAAATACTTGATTGAGCACCAAATTATACATTTGGTTAGCTTCCATATTTTTAAACTTGCTCCAACGCAAATCCTGTTTATCGCTTGGAAATATACCTTCAAATGTAAGACCTAGGAACGCCGCTTCGCTTTCCTTCGTGGTTTCAATATCATCTAAGCCTTTTATGAAAAGGAGATACGTAAATTGCTCGATAACTTCGAGTGGATTCGTGATACCGCCTGTCCAGAATGTCTCCCAAATCTTATCCACTTTATTTTTCATTTCGCCAGTAATCATAGTTTCCTCCAAGAAAAGTAATTCAAAAGTTGATTTCTTACTCACATTCCGCACCCCTACGACTCTGAAAATGGCGAATTTTGGTGTATGCTAGAGTTCTAGAATCGAGAGTCGGGTCAGGAGTGGATACAACGATGCAAATGGAAAATTTCTATGAAGTCGGTTATCTGCCGTTACTCAGCGGCATCATGAA
>NZ_JBBBNV010000050.1:0-12794 GCF_037137075.1 Paenibacillus sp. y28 | reverse complement strand
TTTAATATAACACATTCGCCTACTCGATTGCAAGTACTTTTTTTAATTTCTTTTTTCGAACCGAAGCTCGAAGCAGCACTTGCAGCTTTTGTCGATGTGTGCCGTTTTAGCGGCGAGAATTAATATACCATAGGACTTCGCATATGGTCAAGCTTTTCGGCAAATTTTTTTTAGGCTTATTTCTCAAAGCTGCTTTAATACAGAAGTTATAGTCGAGAAAGCCTTATAGAAAGCGGAATTCAAGGCACGTCTCTTCGTCGTTGGATTTAGAATTCCCTACGGAGTAAATCCGGAAGGGGGCCGCGGCGGAGACTCGCTCATACTGGGCGTATAATAAACAAAAAGGGCAGGTCACCCCGTCAATGTCATTAATTTTAGCTTCATGACATTGACGGAGACCTGCCCTATATACAGAAGGCCCTGTATTATTCAATCATGCCCTCAACAGGACTGCTGGCCGATGCATAGCGCTTTTTGGGGATACGCCCTGCCAAATAACCAAGCCGGCCCGCTTCCACTGCAAGCTTGAATGCTTGCGCCATTTGCACCGGATTATCAGCCCCGGATACCGCCGTATTCAAAAGCACGCCGTCCGCTCCGAGCTCCATCGCCAGAGCTGCATCTGAAGGCGCTCCAATGCCGGCATCCACGATAATCGGCACCTTCGCTTCTTCAATAATGAACCGGAGGTTGTTCGGATTTACAATTCCTTGACCAGAGCCGATTGGAGATGCCCCCGGCATAACCGCCGCCGCTCCCGCCTCCTGAAGCTTCCGCGCCAAAATCGGATCATCCGAGGTATAAGGCAGCACGATAAAGCCTTCATCCACTAAAATTTTTGTTGCCTCCAGCGTTCCGACAGGGTCGGGCAGCAAGGTTCTTGGATCGCCGATTACCTCTACCTTAATCATATCGCAAAGCCCCGAGGCTTTTGCCAGGCGAGCGATTCGAACAGCCTCCTCGACTGTGTAGGCCCCGGCCGTATTAGGCAGCAGGGTGTATGCCTTCAAATCAAGCTGCTCCAGGAAATTGGGCGCATCCGGATTATCAATCGGGAGACGGCGAATGGCAAACGTCAAAATTTGAGCCTCAGAAACAGCGACGGCCTCACTCTGTACCGGGATGGACGCGAACTTGCCCGTTCCCAGCAGCAAGCGGGATTTAAACTCGTACGGACCGATTTTTAATGTATCAGACATTGTTAATACTCCTCTCTCTTCACAAAAAGGTGTAATTCGGCTTTGTTTCCGCGTACAACCTTACCCTCCGCCTACAAAATGAACAATCTCAATTTGATCGCCTTCCGACAGCTCGGTTGCAGAATAAGCCGTCCGGTCTACAATGGTCCGGTTCAGCTCGATAACCAAAATCTTGTTTTCCAGCTTAAACAAAACCAATAAATCGGCAAGAGTCGCCACAGAATCTACTTCGCGCTGTTCCCCGTTAATTACAAGCTTCAATGTCAACCCTCCTCTGCCATGCACACTAACCACTTATCATACTTTTCCGGTTCCCTGCTGCGTCTGTCCGTCTCCTACAATTGATGTGCCTCCTGTCTTTAGCTGCCCAGACCTCCGCCCGTGTAATTCCAATTACAGCCACTTGAACGCTGGATAGGATTTAACGCCTTCCAACAAGGATTGGAGAGCCTATCGATTCACGGGCTTACCTGACAAACGAGCAGCCAAATAAGGCCTGCACGGCGTTCCCCTGTATCTTAGCCAACAAAAAAGCCAACCCTTAAGGTTGGCAGGAGATCGAATGCAGGTTACTGCAGCTGCGACTTCCACCTTCCCTACGCTGGTATGATCCAGGGCGCTTGTTCTGAACAAGACGCACAACAGGTTCCAAGGGTCTAAGAATTTGCATTCTTTTCTCAACCGAGGCACTACTCGGCTCCCCCAGTGGTTCATATGATGTTTTTACTAGTATAGCACACGCGGCTATATTTTCGTATATTTTAATTCCAAATGCGTGAGGTCGGCATCTCCCATGACGGCGACTTCTTTAATCAGCGATTTACGGACAAGCTTGTTCAGGAGCAGAGACAAATCCGCATGGGTCAAAGCAAGATCCGGCTCACACTGCAGGTCCTCCACCGTCCATGGCTCCTCACGCTTCTCCAGCAGCCGTACCAGCAGAGAACAGCATGATTCCATTTTGGACATAACCGAGAACTCACAAGCCAGCAGGACAAGCTCTACCCGCTGCGCAAGCGTCTCAGTGCTTAGCGTCAATTCCTCATAAAGCTTGTATACTCCTGGATTAACCCGTTTGACATGCGCCCAGACCGACAGCTCCGGATGATACCCCTCTTCAATGATGACGATTCGCGCCCAATGGTGCAGTGCTTCAAGCGTACTTGAATACGCATCCAGGGTTTGCTCTTCTTGAAGATATTGTTTGGCCTGCAGGTAACTGTGCAAAAAATGATTAAACTCGGCAAACAGCTTTCGTTCGCGGAGCTCAATAGGAAATTCAAGCAGCTTATGTCGCAGGCGCTCCATAAACAATCCCCGGTCCAGCACAATGTCCCCCTTCAAAATCCATTGAATGAGACGGCGGTTATCGCCCGTCAAGAGCCCGCTTTCCAAATCATTGGTGCCAATCCAACGTTCTTGTATCCGGTATCCGTCTTTTATATAATGATAAAGTGAGTGTGATTGTTCGGACTGATCTGTCACAATAAGCAGCAGTAAGTCGAATGCGTCGGTCAGTGGGCTAAAACGTGTCGGATTGGATACAGCACTTACGCTGATCACGGCAGGATTACTTTCGTAGTGCTGCAGCAGTTGTTGTTGAATCAACCTTTCCATGAAGGCCTCCATGACTTGGGATCTGTGATTCTACACTAAAGAAGATTCTACATGGAAACGGATTTTCCTGCCGGGTAAAAAGGAAACTATATGAAACGGGAAGAGGACAGGCTTATGTTCTTTAAAAGCAGTAAAATTAATGAGTTCCGGCTGTGGGGACTGTTCCTTACTATGGCGGGAATGGGCTTGATGATCCTGGGACTGGCGGGGATTGTATTCAACTGGGCCGGCGGGCAAATCATTGCCGCCATCAGTATGGTTCTGGGCATGATTATGCTGCTGGGAAGCATGGCCATTTATTTCTGGGCCGGAATGCTCTCGACAAGCGCCGTTATGCTGGAATGTCCGGAGTGCGGCAGACAAACCAAGATGCTGGGCAAAACGGACCGCTGTATGTATTGCAAAACGATTTTAACCCTGGACCCGAAATTAGCGACAGAGCCTTACGAGGATACCACGGAGGCCGCTCTAGAAGCCGGTGGCAGAGCAGGCGCTCAACCGGATGGTTCGAAATCATAATAAATCTGCTGAAGAAGCCTGATACTGAAAAGAGCTTCAATCTGATGTTTTACGTTACTAATGTTTCATTTGGTCAACTATAGCTTCTTACGACGCAGCCCTGTACGCTAGTTAAAAAGCCGGCCCGAACCTGCCATACGCAGTTATCGGGCCGGCTTTTTTTGCCTGAGCATGAAAAGCTATGCCATTACCAGCTACTTCTCAGAAGAATACGAAAATGATGAATGAACAAAAAGTGCTATTTCAAGTTATCCTTTAAAACATCCCAAATTTCCGGCCTCTCATAGCCGCGGCGCCAGGAAGCGATACCGGCTAAATTATATTTGTTCACCAGTTGAGCCCGGGCTTTTACGGACAATTCATTCTCCAGCCAGATCTTAATGGTCTGGCCATTTTCCGTATACTCCACATACTGCTGGCCGCTTGCGGCGTCCATCTGCGGCTTCAATCCCTTATTCTTGATCATACCTTCCACAGTCGGCATAGTCACCGCCTTGGAGCTGACCTGTGTCTTGCCGTCCTTCACTGTCTCCGTCCAAATCCGTGTATAAAACGGAATGCCGAGCAGGAGCTTGGAGGAAGGCACCTGATCTTCCTTCATAATGCGGGTGATGCTTGACTCCACCCAGGGCAGTGAAGCGACCGATCCCGCCTTGGGACTGCTTGCCCAGTGTTCGTCATATGTCATCACCATCATGTAATCTATGGATTCCGCCAGCGCCTTGCGGTCATAGAACATGGACCATTGCTCATTCGTGGATTTTGGTGTTACATCCATCGAAACTACAAGCCCCTGTTGATGAAGAAGCGGCGTAAGCTCCCGTACAAATTGAGTAACCTTGGCCTTGTCCTTCAAATATACGTTCTCGAAATCGATATTGATGCCTTGAAGCTTGTACATTTGCGCAAACGCGAGCAGTTGTTTAATCATTTTGATCCGCTTATCATACGTCGATAATGCTTCTGAGGTCATCTTCGGATCGAAGCTGTTGCTGAACAGCGCCCATACCTGATAGCCCCGGTCACGCGCCCATTTGACATATTCGGGATCAGCGTTATTTTTGAGGTTCCCTTCTTCGTCAAGCAGATGAAACCAGGTTGGGCTAATCACATTGAGACCCGGCATATCGGGAATAGTGGCTGTATCCGGATTTTTGCGCTCCACCTGCTCCCAGATCAAATTAATTTTGCTTCCTGCAGCCGGCTTCCACGCTTCAAAGGATTCCTCTGTCTTCGGAGCCGGGACCGTCTCTGCGTCCTGCTCCTCCAATTGGGCCTGCTTCATGTAGCCCGTGACACCATTTTCAAGCTGTATTCTGGCCCATTCCCCTTGATTCTCCCAGCGCAGGACACGCTGACCTATCGTCGCATCCGCTACAATAGGCTCCTTAATCGAAGGACCGCGCCGAAGTGGAACCGGCTTACTTGGGTCATTCCCCGCTGCCGACGCAGATACTGCCGACCATGGCAGAACATCTCCTTGCTTAATAAGACGAACTACACCGGTTTCCTCGGACTCTATGATCTGGACGCCATAAAACGTTTCAAGCGGACTGATCGGAATATAAATTTGCTTGCTGGCCGTCTGCTCCACCGGTACATGAAGCTGCAGCGGCTTCTCATTCACCATCGCTGTGAGCACATCTGTTTTGAGACGAATTACCTTGTCCTTCGTTGTAATGATGACGGAATTGCTCGCTTCTTCATAAACAATATTCGGATCGAGCAGATCTTGCACTAATTCAAGCGGCAGCTTAAGACCTTCCTTCTTTCCCAGTGCCGTTGAGGTTTGAAGCTCCCCTGCATAATAAATCGGCTTGTCCACGCCTCCGAAATCCGGATTCACCCGCTCGGAATTCGGCCAATACTTGTCCATCCATACATACGCAGCTGTCACAATCATTAGAAACAATGCAACAATGGAAGTAACTCTGCGTCGCCTGCGGCGCCTCCGCTGAACGGAAGCGAACTGATAATCCATGTTTTCCCCCTACTGTGATCAGATTTGTGTATAACCTATATCCTGTAAACGGTGTGCCCTCCAGTTGATAGGTTCAGTTCCGTTTACAAGGGATATCCCATTTGATAAGCAAAGCCATCTAATACGCTTGTCCGCATAATGAACCGCCGGCCGAACGATAGTTTAAATGACTCGCTGGCTTTAATCCGTGAATCCGTTGTACGTTTCGCCATGCTTTTCCAAAGAAAGCTTGTTAGTCATCCAGCAAAAAAAGCAGCCCCTGAGGGCTGCTTTTCGCAAACGATTGTTTAATGACAGGATTTAATTGCACACTCCGGACAGACACCGTACACTTCCAGACGATGCCCTTTCACCTGAAAGCCGGATTGCCGGGAAGCTTCTTTTTCTACATCCGAAAGTTTAGGATATTCAAAATCGACGATTTTGCCGCATTGCTCGCAGATAGCATGATAATGCTCAGACATGTCAGCGTCAAACCGGCTGGAGTCGTCTCCGTAAGTAAGCTCTTTTACAAGACCGGCCTCAATAAACACTTTCAGGTTATTATATACCGTTGCCACACTCATACTCGGAAAACGGTCCGCTAACGAGCGGTATATTTCATCTGCGGTTGGATGGGACATCGTATCCAGCAGGTAGGCCAAAATGGCATGCCGCTGCGGCGTCATACGCACGCCGGTCGTTTTCAATTTTTCCACTGCTTGTTCGAATTGAAATGCCATGTCCATCACCCACCAGTTTTTATTGCCATTAACAAAATCAATTGAAAAATGATAATGACTGTAAGTATATAATTATTGTAAGTCGTGGGTTCCCTCTTTGTCAATGGAAAGGGGCCCGTTGTACGTACAATCTCATTTGCGTGCAAGCTCCCGAAGATAAAGAAATACACAGCCGACGATCAAAATCGCCGCTGCTGCCATAAGAGCCCGCCGTATGCACAAAGGTACTGAGCCGCTCCGGTCGATGCGTGAACATGAATAAACCGGTCCCGCCTGCAATGAGCTAACGGCCCAAGCGGCATGCCGAGGAAAAAAGATTCCTGGCCCGGAGCAGTCAGCATTCGTGTTCTCTCCCGCAATTTGTAAAGTACGCTTTTGTGCTCCCTTATCGGACTATGGATGTCAAGCCGGATTAATCTTGGGTCCAGCAAACAAAATAAAATTGGAGGATTGTTGGTAATATTGTACCATGAAATCCGGGCGAGCATGAAATAAGAAAGGCGGCCTGGCTTTAATTGAAAAAAGAAGTTAATATTCCCGATTTAAGGTATTCTTAAGGAAAAGGCGTCTTTCTCCTGCTATACTGGTACTATACTATGTAAACATAAGGAGAACGCCGTATGAAGCTGCTAAAAGAACTGGGTGGATGGGTAGGCACCTTTGCCATCTCTTTGTTACTGGTCGTCGTTATCGGCGCATTTGTGTTTCAACCAACGAAAGTGCTAGGCCACTCGATGGATCCGACTTTACAGGATAGTGAACGCATCTATATTTCGAAAATCTCTCATACCCTCGATCAAGTGCCGGAATACGGGGACATTGTTATTATCGACAGCCGCGTAGATCGGAACCGCACCATTGCAGATGATTTGATGGACAGCTCGCCGCTGAATTTGTTCAATGCCAGCGACCGGCATGTCTGGGTCAAGCGTGTTATCGGTAAGCCCGGCGATACAATCGAGATTAGAAGCAACAAGGTATACCGCAACGGCGAAGAGCTTCAAGAGCCTTATATAAATGAAGCCATGGCTAATAACTCAGAGAGAACGTGGATCGTTCCCGAGGATTACATCTTCGTGATGGGCGACAACCGGAATCACAGCAGCGACAGCCGGGCAATCGGACCCGTACCGGTCAGCCACGTGCTTGGAAAAAAGCTATAGCCTTTAATTGAAGTTCACCTTGGACAACAAGCCAGTACTCCATGCAGTTGAACCGTAGTTTTTCCCTAATATGCTACTTACACCGTTCCGGAGCGCCGTATCGACCTTAAAGCCGCGACCGGACAACCGGATTTCAACTATTATTGCCTACAAAATAAGCCTCCAGCCCGCAGCTTTGAAGTGCTCCCTTGTGGAAGACAGTTTTTTATTTCAACTGTCTTCCACAAGGGAATTACTTCAATCCTCAGCGGTCGGAGGCTTCTTTATTCATTTTTGTCTTCGAACAAACGGGCATACTCCGCGTATCCTTCTTTTTCCAATTCTTCTTTAGGAATGAAGCGCAGCGAGGCCGAATTAATGCAATACCGGAGACCGGTCGGCTGCGGACCGTCATGGAATACATGGCCGAGATGAGAATCCGCTTCTTTACTGCGCACTTCGGTGCGCACCATACCATGAGTCAGGTCAATCTCCTCTTTAATTTGCTCATTCTGCAGAGGCTTGGAGAAGCTTGGCCAGCCGCAGCCGGAATCAAATTTGTCCAGGGAGCTGAACAGCGGCTCGCCGGAAACAATATCGACGTACAAGCCCTCGTCATGATGATCCCAAAACTCGTTACGGAAGGGCGGCTCCGTGGCGCTGTTCTGTGTAACTTCGTACTGCAGCGGAGTTAACCGGGACCGCAGCTCCTCCTGATTGCGCTTCGTACTCCAATGGCGCTTAATGAACGCATCGCGGCCGGAACCGGCGCGGTACATTTTGTACCGAATCGGATTTTTATGATGATAGTCTTGATGGTACTCTTCCGCAGGGTAAAACACCTCGGCCGGAATAATCGGTGTTACAATCGGCTTATCAAACCGGCCGCTGACTTGAAGCGCCTGCTTGGATGCCTCAGCCTGCATGCGCTGCTCCTCTGTATGATAAAAAATCGCTGTGCGGTATGAGGAGCCGCGGTCATGGAACTGGCCTCCCTCATCCGTGGGATCAATTTGCTGCCAAAATAGCTCAAGCAGCTTCGTGTATGGAAAAACGGCAGGGTCAAATGTAATTTGCACCGCTTCATAATGGCCTGTCGTATCGGAGCAGACTTCCTTGTAGGTCGGGTTAACAGTGTGTCCTCCGGTGTAACCGGAAACGACGCTTTCAATCCCGGGCTGATCCTCGAACGGGGAAACCATGCACCAGAAGCAGCCTCCCGCAAAGGTAGCCAGCCGAGCGCTTTGTTCCGAATCCGGCAACAAGCTTGAATTGTTCTGTTCCATGATTATGCTCCCTTCATCCATTCATTTCACTCTTCTATATTATAAAATAAATCGGCCGGCAAGCAAAACAGCCTGCCCAGAGACTGGTTGTCTCAGACAGGCTGCTGTTATGCGCGGGTCTGCTTAGTTGTAAAGCTACGCGTTCAAGCGGTCGATAATAAGCTTGTTCACGAGCCCCGGGTTCGCTTTGCCCTTCGTTTCTTTCATAATTTGGCCTACGAGGAAGCCGACGGCCTTCTCTTTTCCTGCCTTGAAATCGGCCACAGACTGCGGATTCGCTTCCACAATCCGATCAACAATCGCTTTAATGGCGCCTTCATCGCTAATTTGAACCAGGCCTTGTTCTTCTACGATTTGCTGCGGCGCTTTGCCGGATTCCAGCATTTCTTTGAAAACCGTCTTCGCGATTTTGTTGCTGATGGTTCCTTTCTCAATCAGGCCAATCATCTCGCCTAAGCCTTGACCCGTGAGCTTAACATCCTGGGCCTCCAGATTGTTGGCGTTCAAATAGCCGAGATAATCCCCCATAATCCAGTTGGCCACCGCTTTGGCATCCTTCGTATAGGTCAGGCTTTGCTCAAACAAATCGGCAATGGCCATGCTCGCGGTAATGACGGAGGCATCATAGCTTGGAAGTCCGTATTCGGCCGCGTAGCGGGCTTTCCGGGCATCCGGCAGCTCCGGAATCGAGGCCTGCACACGGGCCTTCCATTCTGCATCGATGTGAACAGAAACAAGGTCCGGGTCCGGGAAATACCGGTAATCATGCGCTTCTTCCTTGCTGCGCATCGAAAGGGTCTTGCCTGCAGCTTCATCCCAGCGGCGGGTTTCCTGCACAACCTTGCCCCCGCTGAGCACAACATCAGCCTGACGCCACTCCTCATACTCCAGCCCCTTCTGCACGCCGCGGAAGGAGTTCATGTTTTTCAGCTCTGCCCGCGTACCGAACTTCTCCTGGCCAAACGGACGGATACTGATATTCGCATCGCAGCGGAGCGAGCCTTGCTCCATCTTGACGTCGGAGACGTCGCAGTACTGCATAATCGCCTTGAGCTTCTCCAAATAAGCCTTGGCTTCTTCAGGAGAACGAATGTCAGGCTCAGACACAATCTCAATCAGAGGTGTTCCGACACGGTTAAAGTCAACAAGGGAAGATCCCCCGTCGGCATGTGTCAGCTTACCGGCATCTTCTTCCAGATGGACCCGGGTTACCCCGATCCGCTTTGTCACGCCGTTCACTTCGATTTCAATCCAGCCGTGCTCGCCAATCGGCTTGTCATACTGTGAAATTTGATATGCTTTCGGGGAATCCGGGTAAAAATAGTTTTTCCGGTCAAATTTGGTGATGTCGGCAATTTGGCAGTTCAGCGCCATCGACGCTTTCATTGCATATTCAACCGCCTGCTTGTTCAGCACAGGCAAGACGCCGGGGTGTCCAAGACAAACCGGGCAAGTATGGGTATTGGCCGGGGCTCCGAATTCGGTAGAGCAGCCGCAGAAGATCTTGCTCTTCGTGTGCAGCTCTACGTGGACTTCCAGCCCGATGACCGTCTCAAATTGTTTTTCTGTTGTCATATGGTTTGTCGTCCCCTTTCCTAGAGCTGCGGTTTGCGCTGATGGTGATCGGTATTTTGCTCAAAGGCATGCGCCACACGCAAAATAGTCGATTCATCCAACGCTTTACCGATAATTTGCAATCCGACCGGCATCCCGTCAACAAGCCCGCACGGAACGCTAATAGCCGGGATTCCGGCAAGATTCACAGGAATGGTCATGATGTCATTCAGATACATGGTCAGCGGATCGTTGACCTGGTCGCCAATTCGGAACGCCGGTGTCGGCGCCGTTGGCCCGATAACGACGTCAAAGTTTGCAAAAACCTGATCGAAATCCTGCTTAATTAACGTACGTACTTTTTGCGCCTTCAAGTAATACGCATCGTAATAACCGGAGCTCAGTGCATACGTCCCCAGCATAATACGGCGTTTTACCTCCGGACCGAAGCCCTCGCTGCGGGATTTGTGGTACAGCTCCAGCAGGTTGGACGGGTTCTCGGTACGAACGCCATAACGAACTCCGTCAAATCGCGCCAGATTGGAAGACGCTTCAGAGGAAGCCAGCAAATAATAGGTTGCTACAGCATACTCCGTATGCGGCAAGGAAACTTCCTCCCATGTTGCGCCAAGCTTCTCCAGCTCAGCCAGCGCAGCGAGCACCTTCTCCTTTACGCGCGGATCGATGCCTTTACCCAAATACTCCTTCGGCACCGCAATACGAAGCCCTTTAATATCGCCGCTAAGAGCACTGATATAATCAGGAATAGTTACATTGGCCGAAGTGGAGTCCTTCGGATCATGGCCTGCAATAGCCTGCAGCAGATAAGCCGAATCCTCGACATTTTTAGTTAATGGACCGATCTGATCCAGAGAAGAAGCGAAGGCGACAAGACCATAACGGGATACGAGGCCATAAGTCGGCTTCAACCCGACGACGCCGCAATACGCCGCCGGCTGGCGAATAGAACCGCCGGTATCCGATCCAAGCGCAAAGTATACCTCGCCCGCCGCAACCGCAGCCGCAGAGCCGCCGCTGGAGCCGCCGGGGACATAGTCCAGGTTCCATGGATTCCGGGTCGGGTAAAACGAGGAGTTCTCATTCGATCCGCCCATGGCGAATTCGTCCATGTTCAGCTTACCGATGCTCACGGTTTGAGCTTGCTTCAGCTTCGTCACGGTTGTAGCGTCATAAATCGGGTTGTAATTGGATAAAAATTGGCTGGCGCAGGTTGTTGTGACGCCTTCGGTAACGATATTATCCTTAATACCGATCGGCAGGCCGAACAGAAGTCCCCGCTCTCCTCCAGCCGTGAGCTGATCGTCCAGCCGACGGGCCGTTTGACGGGCATTTTCCTCATCAAGCAGAAGAAATGCTTTTACTTGATCCTCGACCTCTCCGATACGGCGGTACGACTCGTCCACCAAATCGGAGACGGAAATTTGCTTGCCAGCGAGCTGGTTATGTAATTCCTGTAATTTCAGTTCAAACAGCGACAAATCAGGCTCCTCCTTCATTTTGCTGCCTGGGCTTCAGGGCTTGCCCAAGCGGTAAAACCAGCAATGTCATTCACTTAGACAATATCTTCCGAATCTCATGAGCATAGGCCTACGATGGGCGATTGTTACTCCAGAACAGCCGGCACCTTAAACTGGCCGTCCTCTTCATCCGGCGCATTAAGCAGCACCTTCTCTAATGGAAGCGACGGACGCACTTCGTCCTCTCTCATTACGTTTGCCATCGGCATTGCATGGCTTGTCGGCTCTACCCCATCGGTATCAAGCTCATTCAACTGCTCGGCGTATTTCAAAATGGCGTTCAGCTGCTCCGTGAACGTTTGCTTTTCTTCTGCAGTCAGGTCGAGCCGGGCCAGCGCCGCTACCTTCTCCACATCTTGAATACTGATGCTCATGTCCAGTTCCTTCCTTTCGTGGGCATACGAAACATGACAGGCAGGCTCTGCTTGTGACAGAATTTGCCCATACATGTCGGGTTTGTTCTATTATAGCCTACAATGGGGGATGTTCTCAATGCTCCTGGATCGCTTGAATACTTCCCTGTTCAGCTGCCCGAGCCCGCTCCCCCGATTGTTCGCAACAAAATAAATACCCCTTCCGTCAGCCACCGGATTCACCTGAAGGGCACTCCGGTATTTGGTAGAAGGGATATGTATCAAATCCATGCTTTCAAGTTAATTTGCCGCACGAAATCCTCCTGCGACTGCACTTCCTGACTTTGCTCTTCTTTGGCTTCACCGACACTGCCGCCATTCATCACATGCCGGAACAGCGCCTCATTCTTCGTCGCCAGCGCAAAATCGATGAGCGCTTCCCGCTCCACGCGGTCCACTTCACTTTGCACCAGCACCTCTTCCAGCTCAATATCATCCGCGGGAACAAAAAAATGTTTATTCGCCTTCGGCGCGCGCACCACATAATCGAAGATGTTGTCCGCATTGCGATCATAGGCAATAATATATCCGTAATCTCCCACCGGAAGATTCTGTTCAAGGCTATCATTAATAAAAACTACTTTCTCCCCCAAACGCAGCATGCTGCTCCCCCCTCAGATTGAAGCTCCTGAACGAGCGTAGCCCTCAGTAAAGCCGATTAATCTACGTCTGTCCGTATATGAACATGGTACTAAAAAAAGGAGGCAGTGTCCAATTAAAACGAATTCTATTCAACATTTTTGTAACTGGACAGTGAAAAGTTCTCGTTGAAAATCGACACATGAAAAATAACCCAATCAAGCGAGTACATGATATCCTAAGG
>NZ_JBBBNV010000049.1:0-13714 GCF_037137075.1 Paenibacillus sp. y28 | reverse complement strand
TGCCGCCTCGCGTAATCTTAATCCATCATACACTTGCTCCCATCTGACTGCTAGGTGGGGGCTATTTGACGCTCACGAATAAGGCGGAATGCCTGATTTTTTGAAGCTTAGGAGCCTGCTTGGGTGAAATATTTAGTGACGGTCTGCCAAAATTTCCTTTCATCGACCATTGAGGCAGTTGTGAACAATAATAAGCCAAGTACAATAGCACTAACACCAACGGCAAGATTCCGTTCAAATGATACCCATTCTATCATGTAATTTCCTGAATTGATAACAGCTTCTGTCTGGTATTTTTCTATATCAAATGTAGCGGTGGACGCCGGATCTTCAAAAATGTTGCTGATTGGGTCGAACAAGGAATTAGTCATTTCAGCGGCGCTTTCCTTAACATCATTGTAGGAAGATACTAAAGAAATTCCAATAATGAAAATGATGATTGCTATAACTTTAAGTGGTGTTATGCGTTCTCTCATATTGAAGCATCACCTCGTCTGTTCTATATTTTTAATTTTATAGTACGTGCATACTAGAATATAGTTCCGCAATTCAACTCAGTGATCGAATTTATGTTAGGGATTCATACAAAACATAACGCCTGAACAATGGAACGCTCCGGGGAAGTGCCCCGTCGATTCGACGCTATTTCCGCCCGGCCGTGTGGCCCCGATGTTTGCCGTCCGGCTTGACTCAACCTGTAGGCATTCACCCATGGGCGGCCGTTGTGGCTCCATGGGGGTTCTCCCGGTCCTTCTCTCCTTGGTGCCGCCGTATATCGGCGCGAACTGGTGCCCTGTTGCCGTTATTTGCTGTCGGGCATGAGTTGTCTGAGTGCCGCTGCTGCCGGCTGATCGGTCGCTTACCAAGTAGCTCATTTTCCTGGCGGCAGCGCGGGCAGTGATCTTTCGTCGCGCTGAAACGCGCCACGCTGTCGAATCGTCCCACAAGGCCAAACGGCGGGCGTGGGAGCGAGTTG
Source organism: Paenibacillus sp. y28 (assembly GCF_037137075.1). NCBI lineage: Bacteria > Bacillati > Bacillota > Bacilli > Caryophanales > Paenibacillaceae > Paenibacillus > Paenibacillus sp. y28. The sequence goes on along the minus strand of NZ_JBBBNV010000049.1, from coordinate 12,738 downwards.
ATAGGCTGGACTATGCCGGGGCCGTCTGAAGTTTCGGGCCGTCAGCCTTGCCGTGGGTGCCGTCTGGGCGTATCTTTCCGATTGGGAGCGAATCCGTCAGCGACAAGGGCGAAAAACCGCGCGTTCCAACGGTAGCAAGCCCAACCGGCTTTGTGTCGTCTGCAGCCCTGCTATTTTGAAGCGTTACTACGGCGTCGAGTTGTCCGGAACAGCCGCAGGCGCGGCATAGGCAGGTCGTGAGCCCGCTGTCGCGATCATCAAGACGGAACGACGATCCAGCCCTCGCCGCTCAGTAGCGCATCTAAGAGCCTGGTCGCTCCTGTTCCTGCATGGTGAAGCCAGTCGGTTTGAAGCCCTCCGCAATGACCGTTAAGGCAAGACGAGAATCACGGTATTTGGGCCTTCCCGGTATTTGTATTCGTGCAGTTCTATAAGGGGCGAGCACAAGCAGCGGCGCGGCGCAAGAAGGGGGGGGCGGAGCTGTTCTCTGAGTTGGCCTGCAGCCCTACGGGATAGCCGGGCGAGTGGAAACGCTCGATACGTTGGCAGCACGCAAAGTAGCCCAGGAGCCGTGAGCGGGCGGTGTGGCGGGGCTCTGCTTCAAAGGCTGAGAAATGCTGAGGCCGCCGCGCTCGTCCGCTATTCCGGTACCCCTTCCCGAAGCTGTTGTCGATCTACTTGTTTCTGACCGGACGATTTTCACGATGCTGAACCAGTTGTAAGCCCGTCTGCTGCCGGGTGGTTGCTGTGGTTCACAGGACTCTTCCGAAACAGCAGGCTCAATCAGGTACGTTTTTCGGCACCACTCGGGGACAGGTCGCTGTTTGCGTGCCGAGCTCGCCACCGGGTGCAGCTCGATTCCAGCACGGTGTCGGCGGGCTTGATTGGTTCGCAGGCTTCACGGTCGCCCTTTTCTGGTGGGCTTCGCATGACCGGGAAGAAGCGATCCCTTTGTTGAACGCATTGCGCTGACCTTTTGGAACCACGATGCTGACCAAGGAGAGGCTACCGGCAGTTGGGATTGAACACGGCGAGATGGAGAGCTAGGCGCTTTCGCCTGTTGGGCTCAGGGTTGACTATTGCAAAAGGAATGGTACGCGCTGGACGGCGGAGACGGCTCGGGAGGCGGTCAGAGAAGCGATTCAAACACAGCCAGGGGAAGGGACGGCGAAAGTGTCTGGACAAGCGAGACGGCCTGACAGCGGATAGCTGCGGGCGAGAGCGGAGCGCATACATCTGCGGGAGCCGCGGCGAATCCTGCTACTGCCGTCAGTTCGTGCCGCGAACGGGCTGGCTCAGGTGTACACGGAGTTGGATCGGGCCACTGCCGCTGGCTACGGCCTGGTCATAGCCTTCAGGATGGTGGGGAGAGCCCGCCGAAAATTCGCCGCCTGCAGAAGCTGCACCTGGTGGCTCTATCTCTCGTGTTAACCGATTAGCAGTTGGAACGCGGCCCCCGACATGTGGTGCGGTCTTAGAAAGCATCAAGCTTCATGCTATGGCGCGAGCGTTCCCTATTCTTTTGACTTTTCATCATTTGAGGAACGATTTTCATGTTCAATAAGTTCAATTAATCGCTTCGCATATTTAGGCAAAATTCGTGCGATAAGTCAATGCAGATTTTTCATGGCTTCAGGAGACGGCTGATCTGTTCGGGGATCCTCGTTTTCTTTCAAGTAGGTGCACCTCCTCCAACGATTATTATTATCCCCTTTTCGAGGATGATAAATATGTGGGTTTTCAAGGAAAAACACTGTATTGAAAGTCATTCAGTGACTGCACCCTGCTCATTGTGGCATTATGAACATCCATACGATTTATGCCGATGCGCCCGGCGCGGAGCGGGAGCAGATTCGGGTGTCGGAGTTGTCTGCGCCGGAGCTGATCCGGTTGTTTATGGAGCTGCTGGGATGAAGCAACTCGGTTCTAAGGAGACGGCTGTCAGGGGAGATTATCGAGCAGCGTGCGGAGCGGGGGTTCGGAGCTTTCGTTCTAACCAGCGGCCGCGAGTCGACGCTGCTGCAGGGTAAATTCGCCGAGTTCCTGTCCCTGACCGGCAAGAACGCCGCCAAATGCTGCAGCGTCTGTTTCGTCTGGAGAGAGTACAGAGATGCGCTGATGGCGCGGGTGTCGACGGCATGCCAGGCCGCTTGCGAGGCCGTGGTCCAGTTGCAGCAACTCGTCAGCACATTCGAGTTGCAGGAAGGGCAAGTCTGCCTGATGTGCGGATTGCTTCATCCGAATCCGAACGTGGCCTTGGCAACCGGTGACCATGCGAAGCGATCGCGGCAAAAGGAGGGCGCAGCGTCAGCGGCCCCTGCGGGGACATCGTAAGCCGTGAAGCTGCCGGGCGAGCCGTTCGCAGGAGCCCGGCATCGTCCGCCGAGAGCACTGAGCGGCGAGAGTAGGCGGAGCAGAAGCTGGAATATCACATCCGGCTGATGGCCCAACAGGAGGAAGTGCTAGAAGAGCGGCTGCCCAGCTTGGAGTTCGCTGATCTCGGGCCCTCAGATGATGCTGGCCTCAGAGCGCCGCTTGTTAGCTGCCGGTAGCTTCATCCGTGTCCACATCTCGCGGCTGCCTATGTCGGCGGCGCTGACGGAGCAGGGCGGCTGGCTGGGGTGGAATTATTAAATAAATTACTGCGTAAATGTGAAATTAAAATGATTCCTGTTTATTTACCCCATCAAAATGATAGAAAAGCCCAGGTATTTTGGCCCAGGGCTTTTATAACTATTTTGCTTTTGTTACGAGTCTCAAATGATGTACCTTTTTTAAATACAACGATTGAAATTCAGCATTGTTCAGACCTATCGCCATGCTTAAATCCAAAGGTGAATAGCTCAATTCAGTTTGGTGTACTTCAATAATGTCATCCAGCAAAGTTGGATTTTCTTGAGGAGGGGTCAGTTCCAGAGGCTCCTGATTCCTATATCCGGCGGTCCCCATTTGCATCCATAAATACCGAGAATATCTCTCCGTTACCTTCCCGAGGTCCCCAGCTCTTTTAAGTAAGGCAGCCATGGAAACCTTCCAGTACATCTTTAAAGCCGCCAATTTCTTCAGATTAAGATCATAAAAAGAAGATTGGATGTCTGCTCTTGGCATCAGAAACTCGGATGCAAATTTGTCTGCTTGCTCTTCAATATCTTCGTTATTGCTCGGAGGAACTCTGTGCATGATTAAATGACCGATTTCATGAGCAAGTGTAAAACGTATTCGATCCATTGGTCTCGAGTAATTCATAAAGATGAGCGGCGGTACCCCTGGATGGGACACGCTTATACCATCAATTTTCGCGCCTTCAAAGTCGAAAGGCACTATTATTGCGCCCATCTCTTCGGCAATTTGAACTAAGTTATCTACCGGACCCTTTGGTATTTTCCATGCAGCACGGACTGCTTGGGCAATCGATTCAATGTTGTACTGATCAGGATCCATGAAGAAATAGTTGTGCTCTCCAAATTCCACAGACTTTAATAATGATGAAATCTCCATCCGGCGCAATTCCAGTTTTGCGTAAATTTTATTGAGGGCTTTCTGGGGAACGCTTTGACGTTTTCTATGGTAGAACTCGCTTAAGCCTACGCCATAAATTCGCTCGGTTCTCTGAAAAAAATGCACCGGATAGTCGAGCACACTAGAGATAACTTCAATATCGGAATCAGATAAGGAAAGCAATCCATTTTCAATTTTAGATATTTTTCCTTGAGAGAATCCGGAGAGCTTTGACATTTCAGTTTGACTTATCCCACGTGACTCTCTGGCCAGGATAACCATTTTATGATTGTATTTCGTTTCAGTTTGCATTTACTTCACCGCCACCGATGTTTGCTCCCTTTGCAGTAATCTTTCTTCTGGACGGAACATTGACTTCTGGATGAGGAATAAGAACATGTTCCGTAGTAGTTGTTCCTTCTTCTGTTATATCCCATATCCAGAGATTATTGTTGCCATGCCGGCAAGATACATAAACTCCCCCAATTCCAGTCTCAAGTTTATTGAGACGATAACCTATATGCAATAGACCATTTGGTGGCATATCGGGGAATTCTAATTGTTCTACGTCTTGATTATTGAAAGCCAACAGTTGTTGTGTTTCAATTCCAACGGATAAGTTTTTACGATTAAATTTCTTAAATCTTAAGGCGATAGCGCCGTCAATAACAAGTGTAAATAGTCCACGATGTGTTCGGTAGTACGTTCCAGGCACTCCGTCAAAAGCATTCTCGACAGACCTCTTAATCTTATCATGGCAGACTGAAGCTGATGTTCTTAAAGAGTGCTCATGCCTAACCGCGGCATATCTTAGGCCATTGAAGTAATCATTTACACTCTCCACAACAGTTAAAATCAATTTGTTAAGGTGCGGAGTCAAATATTTACGGGCTTCTTCTTCGCTTATCGCGCGCATACGCTGCCTCCTTTCTTTTATTTCTAGTATGCCCATATCGTATCAAATGAATTTGTCAAAATCAATAAAAATTATTCCAAAAATTATTCCTTTGTCTTGATATCTATCTCTGAAGCCAACCCCATTAGCACAAACGCATGTAGCGTATAAAATACAAAAAAACCCAACTCTGCTAACGAAGCGGAGAAGGGTTTTTTTGAGTATAGTCAGCTCTAGCTAACGAAGCGGAGAAGACTATACTCATCCGTATTATTTCTGTATAATCATGATATTATGTATGTGGATGAAAGTCAAGTCATACGTTATCATTTTGGTTATTTGGGATGTGTACAATGATCTATAATATCTATTTCGATGAAGCGAATAAAATTGATCAGCTAGGAAAAGCGAATTCATATTACGGTGCTTATGGCGGCAGTGAGCAGACAATGACGGAGATAACGCAGACGATACAACATATGTATGAAGAAATGGGCACCAAGAGCGAGTTACATTTTAGGGAGTACAATCATGACCAATATTTGAAGAAATATTTCAAGATTCTTCACTACATAATCAATCGGGATGTGAATATCAACATTTTGATTGTCGATAATACAAAAGCTCACAACATTGCTCAACAACTAAATCTTACGATGATGGAGCTACGAAATCTTTTCTATATCAAAATTCCTGAAAGATTGTTCTATGGAGTGACACGTCACTTGCAGGGTCAGGTGGATGTTAACATTAAAATTGATCGCAACGATGAATACGATGCACTAGGACTGCATTCAAAAATCAAAGAGCAGATGAATGCTCACTCTGTATACCGGAGTAAAAGGTACAAAATTGCATCTGTTGAATCGGAAGAATCGCATGAGTCCATCCCCCTGCAAATCATTGATACATTTATGGGGATTGTAGTATTTTTAATGGAACAAAGCTATACAGGGGATTCAAACACGACTTTGATTAAGAGTGACTTGGTGTATCGTTTTTTATCCGAAGGTAGTAATGTAGATCGGTTTATAAAACAGATCAAGTTGTATTTATGGAACGGCAATGAAAATCTGTCAGAACTGTCTGTAGGCGATTACGTATCTCAATTTATGGTGTACAAGGCTCGTTACGATGTTTCAGAAATAGCCAAGCTTCAGGCGATCATGTTGAGGAATCCAGATTTATCAGCAACAGAATATCGTAAGCTAATGGAGTATCCTAATACGTTGGTACGTATGTTGCTAGGGTATAAGGATGAAGTTGAGGGTAGAGGCAGGAATCATTCATTGATGCAGTAGAATGTGAATGTAATTGGGTGCTTCTGATAAACAGCTTTGATTTAGCCGATTTAGCCACTTTAGAGCTTGAATTTGAGATGAAGCAGTTGTCAAATCTGCATCCCTATTCTATGTATTCCTCAAATACGATTTTGTAACGTGACTTTCAAAAAAATGTTGTAGTTGGGAGCCCCAACCTTACGGCGAAGGTCTTTCAAACACCAAACAGCGGAAAGGACTCCTGTATCCTCTCCGCTATTTATATTGTTGCTCATTTTCATTAAGGTATCCGCACCATGTCACCGTCTTCTGTCTTGATGTAGTCCTCCGGATGCGTCTCATGTCTTGGCTAAGTTTGAACAGATCATTACCGTGACCATATCCTGACCATATTCGTATCTGAACCGACCTGAAATAACCCTAACTTGAATTTCATTTCTTCCTATTAATATAGCCTTAACGTAGGGACACGTATGACGACTTTGAAAGAGCGTAAGAAGTACGGCCTCAAAGCTGCTCGTCGTGCGCCTCAATTCTCGAAACGTTAATTATCAATACCAAAGAACCTTTTCTCATTATTTTTTGGAGAAGAGGTTCTTTTTTACTTCTTATTTTCACACCATAAACAACGCACTTTCATACAGTAGCCTATACGGCAGGTATAACAAAACATTTGACATTACCCCCTTGACACATATAATTAAAACTATAATTGAATTCTTATGAATTTACTTGGAATTCTTCAGGAGGCTAAACGAATGAACCTGTTAGAAAAAGAGGCATTGATTCATGATGCTGCTGAATCCTTTGAGAGCAAGTCGCCGCAAGAATTAATTGCATTTGCCATAGAGAAGTTTCCGAATATTACATTCGCCTGTAGTTTTGGAGCAGAGGACGTCGTGCTAGTCGATATGCTCCAGAAGATCAGCCCGAAGACGGATATTTTTTATTTGGATACACACCTGCATTTTAAAGAAACCTATGAGACTCGCGACCGTTTAATGGAGCAATATGGTATGAAGTTTGTTCACGTGCAGACGGATGTTTCTTTGGAACAGCAGGCTGCCGAGCATGGCGAGGCGTTGTGGGAAAGCGATCCGAACCTGTGCTGTAATATTCGAAAGGTAACGCCGCTTACTAATATTTTGGGCAAATATGACGCATGGATTACTGGTATCCGCCGTGATCAAGCCCCGACTCGAGCAAATTCCAAAAAAGTGGAGTACGACACCAAATTCGGTTTGGTGAAATTTAATCCACTCGCGAGCTGGACATGGGATGATGTCTGGAACTATATCCGGGAAAACAATATTATTTACAACCCGCTGCACGACAATTTTTATCCAAGTATCGGGTGTGAGAAGTGCACCCGTCAGGTAATGCCTGGGGAAGACCCGCGTGCAGGCCGCTGGGCAGGCAATGATAAGACGGAGTGCGGACTTCATAAATAAAGGTCCGAGCAATGCTGCGGGAAGGCGTTTGTCCCCGGCCGGAGTGTTCTCAGACCGAGGTTGTTCGGTTCTTGATTAAAGGCATGTCTGAGTGAGCAGAGCAAATCTAAGAATATATGTCCACCTTTGTCCATATAGATGGAACGGGGGTGGATTTTTAATGCGTAAATTCCGCAAGCGTGTAGTCGTTTACTTAAATACCGGCGGTCTAATCAAGCTTGGGTTAAGCGGATTCCTGCTTGTGCTGGCTTTATACCTGCTTACTTATGAATTGCCTTCTACGCGTACCTGGACGTATTGGACGACGCCTTTATCAGGAAAGGTCATTGCACTGGATGCCGGCCATGGAGGGCCCGATGGAGGCGCAGTGAGCGAGAGCGGAGTCATAGAGAAGGACATTAACCTGGCGATATCACTTTATCTAAGGGATTACTTGCAGCAGGCCGGCGCCATTGTTCTTATGACAAGAGAAAGCGATCAGGACTTAGCCGATGCCGATACGAAGGGCTACAGCAAGCGGAAGACGGAGGATTTGCTGCGCAGGGTGGATTTTATACGGAAAAACAAGGCTGATTTGCTTGTTAGCGTGCATTTAAACAGTATCCCGTCAAACAAGTGGTCAGGCGCACAAACGTTCTATAGTCCTCAAAATACAGAAGGCAAAGTATTATCGACCTTAATTCAAGAAGAGCTTAAAGCTAGCCTCGGCAACACGGAGCGATTGGCTCGTCCGGAGAACACAGTGTATCTGCTGAAGGCGACGGAGCTGCCGGCCAGCTTGATTGAGGTAGGTTTTCTGTCTAATCCCGGGGAGGCGAGTCTTCTGGCCACGGAGAAGTATCAAAAGAAGCTTGCGGAGGCGATTTACCGGGGGATCCTGCGATATTGCTCAGGGGAGAAGGTAAACGGCGTTTCTTAAATAAACGGGGCATATGCTATAATTGCAAATGAAAACATACTACTTTAAGTCCCATTTGAGGTGGAAATATGATTACCAAAGAACAAGTATTGGAAGCGTTAAAGCATTTGCAGGATCCTACATACGGGGACAGTCTCGTCGAGCTGCAACTTATCCGGGATATGATGGTTAAGGAAGGGGCAATTTCTCTAACACTTATTCGTTCGTCGCAGGACGAGAGCTGGGAGAACAAAATTAAAGCGGATATAACGGCGGCACTCTCCGAGTACGGCATCCAAGAAGTACATATTCGTGTTCGGGCAATGACCGAGCATGAGCATGGAGAGCTTCAGCGCAAGAAGAATCCGAATGCGGAAGCTGTAAAGACGCAGCAAACGGCAGCGCTGCTTGGACCGGAAGCAACAACCGAGTTTATTGCTATCGCCAGTGGAAAAGGCGGTGTCGGCAAATCGACGGTAACGGTTAATTTGGCCGTTGCATTAGCTCGCAGAGGCAAGAAGGTTGGTATTATGGACTGTGATATCTACGGCTTCAGTGTCCCGGACATGATGGGAGCCGAGGAGCGTCCGCAGGTCGTGGACAATTTGATTGAACCGGTGGAGCGGTTCGGTGTGAAATTGATTTCGATGGGCTTCTTTGTCCAGGACAACGCCCCCGTTATTTGGCGCGGGCCGATGCTTGGGAAAATGCTGCGCAATTTCTTTCATGAAGTAAACTGGGGCGAGGTTGATTACATGCTGCTCGACCTGCCGCCGGGTACAGGTGATATTGCGCTGGACATTCACCAGATGATACCGCAGAGCAAAGAAATTATTGTAACGACGCCCCATGCTACGGCAGCCTTTGTAGCCGCCAGAGCCGGTGCTATGGCCGTTCAAACGGAGCATGAGGTGCTTGGAGTCGTTGAGAATATGGCATACTACCTCAATAAGGATGGAGAGAAGGATTACGTCTTCGGACGCGGCGGCGGCGGTAAACTTGCCGATGAGCTGCATACGGAAATGCTTGCTCAAATTCCGCTTGGCGCACCCGATAATCATCCGGCAGAGGCCGATTTCGCTCCATCGGTATATAAAGCCGATACGGAAATTGGGCAAATGTATTTGAATCTGGCCGACCGCGTGATACAAAAAACAACAAAATAACGATAATGGACCGCAGGAGAAACATTCCGCGGTCCATTTTTCAGTCCAATTTATTTTTGTTCCTCGTTTTGCTGGCCCTCGCCTTGATCTTGCCCTTCCTGACTGTCCTGCTGGCCTTCCCCCTGCTTTTGCTGATCTTGTCCTTGCCCTTTGTCTTTGGCTTGAGTCGATTCCTGAACAGCTTTATTCATTAGCTCCAGCAGCTGCATTTTATAAAGGGGGCTTTGAATGGCTTCTTCCATAAGCGCCTTAATTTGCTGGCGGTACTCGGTGCTTTTTAGAACATCGAATACCATTTTTTCATACTCCGGATTTTTCATGACTTGCAGCAGCGATTTTTGATATTCCGGGTCTTTGATAAGCTGTTTTTGCAGCTCCTTGTTATCCTTCTGAATGGCTTTGGCGAAATCACCGGCAAATTTGGGGTCCTTCATCATTTGTTGAAGAAGCTTGCTTGTATCTGTATTGGTAATCACTTCTTTAACGGCAAGCTGTATCTGCTGCCCATCAGCGGATGAAAGCAATTTAACCTGATCGCCGGAGGACTGGGCGCCGGATTGTGAACCGTTCATGGCTTCTGAAATGAGCTTCTTGCCGTCATCGGATTTCAAAATGTCCAGAACCATCGTTTTCGTATCCTTATAGTTCGGATTGCTGTTGGCTTGTGATTGTCCGCCGCCGCCACAGGAAGCGAGCATAGAAACGAGCAGCAAGAAGGAAAACAGGCGAGATCCCCGTTTTATCATCGTCGGGTTGCTCCTTTCCTTGGATTTGTGTATATTATTTGAATCTTGTCATCGTTTATGAGTGGAGAACGTTGGCTTTTCATTGGCTTTTTATCTGTATCGTTGGTAAAATTGTGTTGATGTTGGGCATAAAGGAAGGGGAAAGCAGGTTGACGATTCGAAGCTGGGTAACATTGTTCTGGACGACGCTTTTTATTGGTTCGTTCGGTGGTATGCTGGCCGGAGTATATTTGCAAATGACCGACCAGGAAGTCATTTTTTTTGGCGGAGCAGCGGCAGGCTACAACCTGTTGGTTATGGGGCTGGCCGGAGGGACAATCAGTATTTTGAGCCAAATGGGCTTTTTCGCATATTTGTCTCTTCGCTTTATAGCAGTCAGCATTTTCAGGCAAAAATATATGTGGAACATTTTACAGATTGCCATTATCATTGTGGCAATATTTGACAGCTTTTACCTGCGATATGACGGTGAGCATTTGGGAGCGTACTTGATTTTTCCCATTACCGTGCTGATCATTGGCTTGGTCGTGTCATTTATCAAAGTAAAGCAAAGCAACAAATCCGCTTTTATTCCTTCGTTATTTTTTACAGTAGGAGCCACAATTATTGAAGCCGTTCCTGCATTAAAGCTAGGAAATAGCGCTTCCACCTTTTTCATGATGGTTCCGCTCATGGCCTGCAATGTATGGCAGCTGCTGCTGCTGCCTCGGCTATTGAAGGGCAAAAAAGAGTTGGCCTAGCCTTATCGGGCTGGTCAACTCTTTTTTTGAGAAGAGCCTCTTACAGAGGCTTCATTGCCTGATCCTCGACTTGATTGGACTTCGTCTGGGTTTGCTGAAGGAGCTCCGAAACTGTAACGAATTCATACCCTTCCGCACGGAGCTTGTCGATAATCTGCGGTAGTGCCTCATGAGTTTGCTGGCAGGAATCGCTGGCATGCAGCAGTACAATATCACCCGGATGCGCTTTTGTCACCACACGCTGGACAATTTTATCTACGCCAGGATTTTTCCAGTCGAGGGAGTCGGTATCCCATTGAATGACTTTATAGTTCAGATCTTTTGCAATCCGCAGCACCCGTTTATCGAAATCGCCGTTAGGCATGCGTATCAGGTTGGGGGATTGACCCGTAACCTCGTTTAAAATTTGGTGAGCGGTTTGAATTTGCTTGCGAATTTCATCGTCGTTCAGGCTGCTGTAATTGACATGCTTGTGCCCGTGGCTGCCGATCTCGTAGCCGGCTCCTACGATTTTTTGGACAATTTCGGGATGCCCTTTACTCCAGGGAGAAGATAAGAAGAACGTAGCGTTTTCCACCTTTTTGTCGGCTAATACCTGCAGGATAGGCTCGGGCCGCTTTTCTCCCCAACTGATATCAAACGTAAGAGCAATCATCTTCTTATCGGTTTCTACACTGTAGATAGCCGATGGTTCGTCAAAGCTGAAGACGGAGACGTTATCCGTTTCTGCATACACAATGCCTGCAGTGAACAGGACGGCTGTCACGATAACCAATATCCTTTTGATTTTTCTGCCGTTCAGCACATAGAAAAAATTCACGGTCCAGTTCCTCCTTCTTGGCGAGGGCTTGTTTTTATTAAACTTTATGCTCGTACTATGCGAAGATATGCATGGCAGTATAGCTGGAAATCATTAGGGGAGGGATATAAGTGGGATTTAAAGAGCTTTTTCTTCATATGGGCGGTATGAAAAAATACATCGGAGCAGCCGTAATGGTATTTGCGACAGGCATATTCCTAGGCTCTGTGTTTGCAAATGAGTATAAGGATTTTGTCATGGCGCAGCTGAGCGGCCTGGGGAAAATAAAAGAGGAGATTGAGGGAAGGGAGTATCCTCAGTTATTGCTGTTCATTATTATTTTTCTCAACAATGCGATCAAATCAGTGCTTGTTGTGCTGTCCGGTGTATTGCTCGGCGTATTCCCGATTGCATTTTTGGCACTGAATGGGCTTGTGCTGGGCTACATCGGTGCTGTCCAGGCTGAACAAGGAATGCTGATGCAGGTTATTAAGGTCATTGTGCCGCACGGCGTATTAGAGATCCCGGCGATTATCCTTGCCAGCGCCTATGGCATGCGGTTTGGGGCTTTATGTTTAAAAGCGCTGGTCGGAGCCTTGTTAGCGCCTGCCCGTGGCGAGGCGGCCCGAAAAGAGCTGAAACAGTTTGTCCGGATGCTGAAGCCTCTAAGCATTTTGCTGGTGCTTGTATTGCTGGTGGCTGCGATTATTGAGAGCACATTCTCCTACTGGCTCGCAGGAATATAAATGGCAAAATGTGAGCATAACATTAAAGCGGTAGATATGGAGCTGCGGATGGCAAAAGACACGGGAGCTGCAATTAAGTGATACAGCAGCGTGTAAGGCTCCCTTTTTATCACTCATCACTCTCGTATAAAGGGGAGCTTTGACGCACATGCTGGGATTTCTTTTTAATCCGAAGGAATGCAAGGAACTGGACTATGTATTGCGTAAAGAGCTGGATGAGATCTTGTTTGATTTGAACGACCATCGGCTCGACGCGGATATGAAGCGCGCAATCGAGTCCAGGTACAAGGTTATATTTCGCATGTACGCCAGAATGGCTTCCCCAAAAGAGCTATCAAGATATGCAAGGCATCGGTTTAGATAACCGGTGCGCTTCATTTTGTTCATAACAAAAAATCATATTAAAGTATTGACATCTGCAGTGAAGATATGGTAAATTAAATCTCGCCGCTAAAACGGCACACATCGACAAAAGCTGCAAGAGCTGCTTCGAGCTTCGGTTCGAAAAAAGAAATTAAA
>NZ_JBBBNV010000048.1:0-14502 GCF_037137075.1 Paenibacillus sp. y28 | reverse complement strand
GATCTGGTCACCAAGGCGAAAGCTAGCGCCACTGCTTACGAGTTCCCCGCCGCTAAGAAACAAGGACGGGGACGCCCTCCGAAGAAAGGGGCAAAGATCAAGCTCAAGGAGTTGTTTCACACCCGGAAGCCCGATAGATGGACTTGCCGGGTTGGTTTTATTATGGTTGGCCGGGCGCTGCTATGGATTTATTTATAGCCCTTGCCTTTGGTCAGGATACAGGGGACACCGCGGCCGACGGCACCGGGAATGCTCATGCGCTCCAGGTATACGATTCCGCGGCTGCACTTACGGCATTTGTCACAAATGTCGGATGTGACGACTTTCATGTTAAATGCATTTTTATCTACGTTTGAAGGGGTATTCTTTTTGGTGAATTTGCTGCTTTTGGCCGCTTTCTTACTCATGGCCGCTCATCCTCCTATATTCTGGTGATGCATTATATGAAGGAATTGCAGGGCTGGTGAATGCTTGGAAGGACTAGCGCACGCTTTTTCCGCACCGCGAGCAGTTCCCAGCGCGCGGTGTTTCGCTGCATGACGTTTAATTGGAACATGCGGGGCAAAAAATGACCTAAAAAATAACATTTCCAAAACTTCCAGACAATATATTGACATAGTCCATCCGATTACTTACTATTAAATTAAATTGGATCAAAAAGTGCGTAGTGAAGACTGAAAAACAGTCAGTTTTTCTTTTTTTATTTATTTAAAAGGTTTAAGGTTTGGACCTTAATGCATTGGAAGGTGGAGGGTTAGGATGCAGTCGCAAACACCGTTTCAGAAGGTGCTGCCTAAGAAAATGAGTGATTTCATCCTGGAGCAATTGGAAGAAGCCATTATTCTCAAGGAATTCCTATCGGAGGAGCAGCTTCCGACCGAGCGTGATCTGGCTGCGATGTTTAATGCCAGCCGCTTGGCTGTCCGTGAGGCGTTATCCCAGCTGGAGCAGAACGGCTTGATTGAGAAACGGCTCGGCGCCAAAGGCGGAACCTTTGTGCTTCCGCTTACGGAGAACTCCCACCGCCGGACCCGCGAGGAAATTCGCAAGGGCTGGAACGAGATGCAGGAGGTTTTTGAGTTCCGTTCTGTGATTGAACCAGAGGCTGCATTTTTGGCCGCCGTGCGGTGCAGCAAGCATGATTTGCTGATGCTTCGGGAGTATGTGGAAAAAAGCATGGAGGCTGACTGCAGCCGGGAAGTATTCCGGGCGCTGGATGTGCGGTTTCATCTGTTGATTGCCCGGGCATCGAACAATATTTATTTGGAAAAGGCCGTCAGGCAAATCCGCACCAAGATTAATCCGGCGCTGGATTTAATGCCTTATAATACGCAAATCAAATTGGCAAGCTATGACAAGCATCTTGAGCTCATAGATGCTTTAAGCTCAAGAGATGGAAGCCGCGCCAAGGATTTAATGAGGCAGCACATTGATGCGACCTCTGCTGCAATTTATGCCAGAGTGGTCACTGGGCAGCATGAATAGGTAGCTGTTAAGCCGTTATCGTCACGGAAGAGGAACATCGTAGGGGGTTGTTACATTTGGAGCTGCATCAGCTTCTTGACATGGCGGAAAAGCTGAAAGACCCGATGGTTGCATGGCGCAGAGATTTCCACCGGCATCCGGAGACCGGTTATGAGGAATTTCGCACTGCCGGGATCGTTGCGAAGCATTTGTCCAGGCTGGGAATGGAAGTGGCGGAAGGAATCGGAAAGACCGGTGTGGTAGGGCTTCTAAGGGGAGAACAGCCGGGGCCGACCATCGGTCTGCGGGCGGATATGGACGCACTGCCGATACAGGATCAGAAGGTCGTGCCCTACAGCTCGCTGACAGACGGCAAAGCCCATCTGTGCGGGCACGATGCCCATACAAGCATGCTGATGGGAGCCGCGCAGCTGCTGGCCGGGATTGGCAGGCCGAAGCGGGGCAACATCAAATTTATTTTCCAGCCTGCGGAGGAAGGGCTCGCCGGTGCCAAAGCAATGATGGACGACGGCGTGCTTCAAAATCCGAAGGTGGATGCGATGGCCGGGCTGCACGTGTTCCCGACGCTGCCGACAGGAAGGCTAACCGTTTGTAAGGGCGTGTCGTTCGCTGCTGCAGATCAGCTGGTAATTAAAATTATCGGCAAAGGCGGTCACGCGGCCAGGCCTCATGAAGGAGTAGACGCCATTACGGTGGCCGCTCAGGTTATTTCGGGCTTGCAGCATGTGGCCAGCCGTCTGGTAGACCCGCTGGAGCCTGTCGTAATTACGATTGGCAAAATCCAGGGCGGCTACATGGGCGCGGCAATTGCCCCGGATGTCGAGATGATCGGCACTGTGCGGACGCTGACCCCTTCACTTCGGGCCCGAATGCCGGAGATCATCGAGAATGTGGTGAGCGGAGTCGTCAGCTCTTTCGGAGCCCAATATGAGCTGAATTATTTCACAGGCTACCCTGCAGTGCTGAATGACGAGAGTATGGTGGATCTCATGACACAAACCAGCGAACAGCTATTTCAAGACAAACGCTGGGAGTACGCCAAGCCCTCGATGGGCGGGGAGGATTTTGCCTATTATTCTCATAGCGTCCCGAGCGTGTTTTTTCGCCTGGGGATTAGCGATGGCTCGGCGGCTACCGGTTATCCGCTGCATCATCCGCGGTTTGATTTGGATGAGAACGCGCTGCCGTACGGCGCCGCGATGCTGGCTGCTATCGCCTTGAACTTTGTTTCCACTTCATCTTTATCATATGAAACTAAATAAGGGGAGGAATTACACATGAAGCGTTGGTATGCTAAAGGGGTTTCGCTTGTACTGGCTTCGATGCTCGCTGTAGCAGGCTGCAGTACAGCCAAGGAAGGGCAAGGGGCTAAATCGGGAACGGAC
Source organism: Paenibacillus sp. y28 (assembly GCF_037137075.1). Lineage (NCBI taxonomy): Bacteria > Bacillati > Bacillota > Bacilli > Caryophanales > Paenibacillaceae > Paenibacillus > Paenibacillus sp. y28. The sequence goes on along the minus strand of NZ_JBBBNV010000048.1, from coordinate 11,632 downwards.
GCGGCTAGTGGTGAAAAGGTATTGACCATCGCAAGCGCAACCGATATCCAAAGCTTTGATTTCCATAATAACAATACGACTCAAAGCGAAGCAGTTCTGGTCAATATGTTTGACTATCTCATCAAAAATGACGGCACGGAGAAAAAGCCGGTGCTGGCTACAGAATGGAAAAAAATCGATGATAAGACTTGGCACTTCAAGCTGAGAGAAGGCGTGAAATTCCACAATGGCGATCCGTTCACGTCCGCTGACGTCAAATTTACGCTGGAGCGGGCGGCTCGGGACAGCAAGCTGCTGCAAAATTCGCTTTACAAGCAAATTAAAGAAGTAAAAATTGTAGATGACTACAATGTGGAGATTATTACTTCTGATCCGGATCCGCTGCTGCTGAATCGGTTGTCCCGTCTCGGCTCTGGCATGATGCCGTCGAAATACATTCAAGAGAAGGGCATGGATGCTTTCCTGAAGGAGCCGGTTGGGACAGGCCCTTACAAATTCAGCAAATGGCTGAAGGATGACCGTGTGGAAATGGTCAAAAATACCGAATATTTCGGCGGTACGCCGAAATGGGACAAAGTGGTGTTCCGTTCAATTCCTGAAGCGTCCACCCGCGTATCCGAGCTGCTCACCGGCGGCGTGGATATTGCGGCCAACGTACCGGCCTCCGACCTGAAACGGATTAACGGCAACAACAACATGACGATTGCCCAAACCCCGATTCAACGGGTGCTGCAGCTGATCGTCCGCACGACTCCGGGTGCGGTAACCGCCGATCCGAAGGTGCGTGAAGCGATTGACCTGGCGATTGACGACAAGGATATCGTCGACAATATTTTGGGCGGCGCGGGTATCCCGACCAGAACCTCTGTTACTCCAGGCAACTTCGGTGCCGATGAGACGCTGTACAAGCAGTATCTGGTAGACAAGGACAAGGCCAGAGCGCTTCTGAAGGAAGCGGGTTATGCGGATAAAGGGCCGAAGGTGACTTTCTCGGCACAAGAGCAGTACAAGGAAGTAGCGGAGACGGTGTCGGCCATGCTGACGGAAGTCGGCTTTGAAGTGAACCTGGAAATTCTGGAAGCAAGCAAATTCAGCGAGAAGCTCAGCTCCAAGAAATTTAACGAGCTGTTCCTGCTTGGCGTAGGCAACTCGATGAATGACGCCGCCAACAACTACAACCGTTACAAAGCGGCTAACGCGAAGGGCGAAACCGACTATAACAATCCGGAAGTCGAGCAGCTCCTGCAGGCAGCGGAGAAAAACATGAATCCGGAGGAGCGCGCGAAGCAGTATCAGCGCGTACAACAAATTTTTGCTGTCGAGCGTCCGGCCATTTATTTGTATCAAATGAAGGGCAATTACGGCATCGGCTCCAAAATTGAGTACAAGCCGCGTCTGGATGAAATGTACTTCGTGGAAGAGATTACACCAAAGCAATAGCATCAACTACAGCTAAAGGGGGAGACATCCCCCTTTAGCTTCATATTACAGCTTAGGGGATGGAGGATAGGCGCTTGGTGAAATATGTATTGAAATCGATACTGCAGATGCTGCCCGTTCTCTTTCTGATCTCCTTGATTGTGTTTGTGCTTGTTCATGTGACCGGGGACCCCGTTGCGCTGATGCTCCCGGATACTGCAACAGAGGAGGACCGGGAGATTCTGACCAAGGCGCTTGGTTTGGATCGGCCGCTGCTCGTCCAGTACGGCGTGTTCTTGAGTAACCTGCTGCATGGTGATTTCGGCACCTCGTTCCATTACGGGCAATCGGCGCTGCCGCTTGTGCTGGAACGGCTGCCGGCCAGCTTTGAGCTTGCGCTTGCGGCCATGATTGTGGCAACGGTGCTTTCGATTCCGCTTGGCATTTGGTCTGCGCTGAAGCGCAACACGTTTGTAGATCTGATTATTTCCGGAATATCGGTGCTGGGCAAGGCGATGCCGAATTTCTGGATTGGTATCATGCTTATTTTATTTTTCTCCGTCATGCTGGGCATCTTTCCGGTTTCCGGCCGAGGCAGCTTCGAGCAGCTGGTGCTTCCCGCATTGACGCTGGGCACCGGGATTGCGGCACAGATGACGCGGCTTATCCGGGCCAGCATGCTGGAAATATTAAGTCAGGATTACATCCGCACGGCGCGGAGCAAAGGGCTGCTGGAGGTCGTGGTCGTATGCAAGCACGCGTTCCGGAACGGATTAATTCCGGTCGTGACGATTATGAGCCTTCAGTTTACAAGTCTTATCGGCGGTACGCTGGTGACGGAGACGGTGTTCTCATGGCCGGGGCTGGGCCAGCTGCTCGTGTCTGCGATTAATACGCATGATATGTCAATTGTTCAGGCGGCTGTATTCGTCATTTCGGTTATTGTTATTGCCTGTAATTTGTTGACGGATATCATATACCGGTTTCTCGATCCGCGAATTAAAACCAACTAGTCAGGGGGTGTGAGCGATGGCGATTTCGGCACAAACGGAAGCGGGGGGCGTATCAACAGGGGAAGGCAGAAACAAAGCACGCGGGGCAAGGCGCTGGCTGAGGCTTCTGCTAAAAAGCAAAACGGGCACCGTCGGGCTGCTTCTGGTGCTCATGGTTATCCTGATTGCCCTGCTCGCACCGGTGCTGGCAACGCAGGACCCGGCGAAAATTAATGCTTCCCAGCGGCTGCTGCCGCCGATGTGGCTGGAGCGGGGGACAGCGGACCATTTGCTCGGGACAGACAATCTGGGGAGAGATATTTGGAGCCGTATCGTGTATGGCTCGCGTGTCTCGATTATCGTTGGGCTTGGCGCAGTTGTGGTGTCCGGGGCGATCGGCGCGGTGCTTGGCCTGCTGGCAGGGTTTTACCGCCGCTGGATTGACATCGTGATTATGCGGGTGGCGGATTCCTTTTTGGCGATTCCGACCATCCTGTTCATGCTGGTGGTTCTTGCGGTGCTGGGGCCGGGACTCGGTACGCTCATTTTCGTCATCGGTATCACGAACTGGGTTTCCTATGCACGGGTGGTCCGGGCCGAGGTGCTCAGCGTGAAGGAGCGTGACTTCGTCCGCGCGGCCAAGGCTGTGGGGGCGAAGGACGCACGGATTATTTTCACCCATATTCTTCCTAATGTGATGTCCTCCTTTATTGTCATCTCCACGATGAATGTGGCAACGACGATTATTCTGGAAGCCTCTTTGAGCTTCCTGGGGCTTGGAATTAAGCCTCCTGCAGTGTCCTGGGGCGGGATGCTGAGCGACGGCAGGCAGTATTTGGCTACAAGCTGGTGGGTGGCGACGTTCCCGGGGCTGGCGATAACGATTACGGTTCTCGGCGTCATCTTCCTGGGCGATTGGCTGCGCGATATGCTGGACCCTCGGCTGAAGACGAAGGAATAACGGATCGGGGTGAAAACCATGACAGCGAAACTGCTGGAAGTGAAACAACTGCAAACGTATTTTACAACCGATGAGGGTGTCGTTCCTTCTGTCGACGGCGTTAGCTTCTCCGTGCTGCCCGGGGAGACGCTGGCTATTGTAGGAGAGTCGGGAAGCGGAAAAAGCGTCACCTCTCTTTCCATCCTGGGGCTGATTGCTTCGCCCGGGCGCGTGGTCGGCGGGGAGGTCTGGTTTGAGGGCCGAGATTTGCTGAAGCTGTCGCGCAAGGAAATGCGCAAGCTTCGCGGCAATGAAATCTCGATGATTTTCCAGGAGCCGATGACCTCGCTTAACCCGGTCTTCACTATCGGCAATCAGATCGGTGAGGTGCTTCGCACCCATCAACGGCTCAGCAAGCAGGAGACCAAACAAAAGAGCATTGAAATGCTGGATCGGGTCGGCATTCCGAATGCGGCCAAGGTGGCGGGAAGCTTCCCCCATCAGCTGTCCGGCGGAATGCGCCAGCGGGTCATGATTGCGATGGCGCTCGCCTGCCGCCCGAAGCTGCTCATTGCCGACGAGCCGACGACCGCCCTGGATGTAACGATTCAGGCGCAAATTCTGGAGCTGATTGCCGGTCTGAGCGAAGAACAACATACAGGCGTCATCCTGATTACCCACGATTTGGGCGTTGTCGCCGAAATGGCAGATCGGGTTGTGGTCATGTATGCCGGGGAAATCGTTGAAGAAGCCTCTGTGTATGATTTGTTCGCGCGACCGCGCCATCCGTATACGATCGGCTTGCTCGGTTCGCTTCCGAAGCTGAATGAGCAGCGGGAGGAGCTGGAGTCCATTCCCGGAATGGTCCCGAGTCTGCTGGACTTGCCGGTCGGCTGCGCCTTTCATCCTCGTTGTTCCTATGCCGCCAGCGAGTGTATGACGGTCAAGCCGCTTCTGGAGGATAAGGGAGACGGACACCGGGTCAGATGTTTGCGGGCGGAGGAGGTAGCGCGATGAAGCCGGACAAAGGGGCACAACAGCCGCTTCTGGAGGTCAAAGGGTTAAAAAAATATTTTCCCGTCAACGGAGGTTTTCTGTCACGGAAGAAGGAATTCGTGCGGGCCGTCGACGACCTCAGCTTCTATGTGAATCCGGGGGAAACACTCGGTATTGTGGGCGAGTCGGGCTGCGGGAAATCCACCACCGGGCAGATGATTACCCAGCTGCTGGAGCCGACAGCCGGCGAGATTTGGTTTGAGGGCTGCGAGCTGACGAAGCTTTCACCGGAGGAGATTCGGCGGGTGCGCCGGGATATGCAGATCGTATTTCAGGACCCGTATGCGTCCCTGAATCCGCGCATGCGGGTGATGGATATTATTGCGGAGCCGCTGCGGGTGCATGGCCTGGCCAAGGGCGATCAGCTGAAAAAAGAGGTGCTGGAGCTGCTGAAGGTCGTTGGTCTGGGCGAGCATCACGCCGACCGCCATCCGCACGAGTTCAGCGGAGGGCAGCGGCAGCGTATTGGCATCGCCCGCGCGCTTGCGCTGAAGCCGAAGCTGATCGTATGCGATGAGCCGGTTTCCGCGCTGGATGTCTCCATTCAGGCGCAAATTTTGAATTTGCTCAAGAAGCTGCAAAGCGAATTTCAATTAACGTATATTTTCATTGCGCACGGCCTCCCGTCCATTAAGCATATCAGCGACCGGATCGCTGTTATGTATTTGGGAAAAATCGTGGAGCTGGCAGACCGGGACGATCTGTTTGCAAGGCCGAAGCATCCGTACACGCAGGCGCTGCTGTCCGCTGTGCCGGTGCCGGATCCGGCCCTGCGCAAGCAGCGAATCGTACTGAGCGGCGACCTGCCGAATCCGGCGAAGCCGCCGCAGGGCTGTACCTTTCATACCCGCTGCCCGTATGCGCAGGCATTATGCCGCGTCAAGGCCCCCGTGCTGGAGGAGCTGGAAGCGGGCCACTCGGCGGCGTGCCATTTTCCGCTGCCTGGTGAAGCATAACCGGACAAGCACGGACTAGCGAAGGATTGCTGAAATCAAGAAGCAGATCAAGGAACAGATAAAGGAGAAGTGATACGAATGTCATCGTTTCAATTGGTCATGGCGCAGCTGACGTCAACAGATGATAAGCATGTCAATCTTCAAAAAGCGGAAAAAGCCGTGCAGGAATCGGTGGATGTGCACGGTGCCCAGCTGATTGTATTTCCTGAAGTATTTATGAGCCATTTCCCGCTGGGTACGCCAAAGGACGTTTCCTTGCGTGATGCAGAGCCGGTGGACGGTCCGTTTGTACAGGGCATGTCTGCGCTCGCCAAGCGGTTCGGGGTTTGGATGATTTTTGGAATGCGGGAGGCTGTAGAGGACCCGCAGGAGGAACGGGTTTACAACACGACGGTTGTGGTCAATGCAGAGGGCGAAGTGGTGAGCGTGTACCGGAAAACACATCTGTTTGATGCGTTCGGCTACAACGAATCCCGCAATATTAAGCCGGGCAACGAGCTGTTCCAGCCGATTGACACCCCGTTCGGCAAAATCGGGCTGTTCGTCTGCTATGAGCTGCGCTTCCCGGAAATCGCCCGTCATCAGGCGATGCACGGGGCCGATATTATTATCGTGCCTTCCGGCTGGGTTCGCGGACCGTTGAAGGAGCTGCACTGGACTAATCTGGTCACTACACGCGCCATCGAGAACACCGTGTTCATGGTCGGCTGCGACAAGGTAAGCGACAATTTCTATATCGGACAAAGCTTGATCGTTGACCCGATGGGAGTAACGATGGTGGCCGGACCGGAGACAGAAGCGTTGATTCCTTGCCGAATCGACCTGAAACGGCTTGAGGAAGTACGCGCCAAGCTGCCTTCCTACATTCACCGCAGACCGGAGCTGTACGGAACAGAGGCTTAGGAGACGGAATTGCCTGAGCTTGTGAGGCCGCTTCCGGAGGGGGAAGCGAGCGCTCCGGGCCGGCTGTTGCTACCGCCTCGGGTCTACCCCGGCTCGTGGTTGACGATCGTCATGCGCCGCCATACCGCGCACTGGCGGAAGCATGATGTGGTCGACCGACCGCCGTCATGCAGCGAAACACCGCACGCTGGGAGCTGCGCGCGGTGCGGAAAGGCGCATCCAGAGGCTTGAGGGCGGGGGGCGGTCCCGGGCCCAGGGGGGCTGGACAATGTGCACGCTTATTTGACAATGCCTGAAACGGAAGGGAGCGTCTGCGATGCAAGCAACGCACTTTATGAAAGAAATGAGCTGGACGACGTTCACGGAGCGGAAAAAGGAGACCGATCTGGTGATTTTGCCGGCGGGTGCCTTTGAGGTGTACGGCCCTCATCTGCCGCTCGGATCAGACTCGCTTGTTGCAGTCAAAATCGCAGAGCTGGTGGCCCGGCGTGTCGGCGGCATCATCGGGCCGGTGCTGGAGGTAGGGGATTCCTCAATGCTTGATGAATTCCCCGGCACGATTACGATTCGCCCGGAAAGCTTCAAGGCTTATCTGAACGATGTGGTCGACAGCTTGCTGAAATGGGGCTTTAAGGATTTTCTTTTTATGAATTCCCATGCCGGCAATGTTCCGATTATTAACCAGATTGCGTATGCACTGCGGGATCGGAAGGATATCCGCAAGGCGCAGATCGATTACTGGCGGTTCGTCAAAACCGTTGATGCAGGCGTGCTGGAATCCGGTGAGCTGGCGCACTCTCATGCCGGTGAAGCGGGAACCTCGGTTATGCTGCATTTGTATCCGGAGCTGGTGGATATGAGCAGGACGATGGACGTGACCCGCAAGCGAAAGGACGCTTTTCCGGAAATTATGAAATACGGCCGTCTGTCGGACAATACAGATTGGGGGACGGTGGGCAACTCGCAGGTTGCAACGGCGGAAAAGGGGCAAGTCCTTGTAGACCGCTCCGTAGACCGCATTGTCCGCTTTCTTGAGGAAGTCTGGGATATTCCCGACCGAACAACACAAGCTTAACGCGGTGCACCCGCGACTGCATCCATAGAATGGAGGGGAACCCATGAACCCGAACTGGAGATTCGACACCATTGCCGTCCATGCCGCCCAGCACCCTGATGAAAAAACGGGGGCGATTTCCCAGCCTATCGTGCCTGCCGTGGCTTATGCCTTCGCGGATGCGGAGTCGGCGGCAGCGACGGTTGCGGGCGAACGGGCCGGAACCTACTACGGCCGGTATGGAAACCCTACAACACGTACACTGGAGCATAAGGTGGCCCGGCTGGAAGGCGGGGAAGACTGCATCGGCCTAAGCAGCGGGATGGCGGCGATTTCCTCCGCGCTGCTCGCTTTCCTGCAGCAGGGCGACCATGTTCTGGTCACCCGGGATGTCTATGGGGGAACTTATAATTTTATTACGCTTCTTGCTCCGCGCTTCGGCATTCATTCCGATTTTGTGGATTGTACGGATTTGGAGCAGGTGCGTGCTGGAATCCGGCCCAACACGAAAGCCTTGTATGTCGAGACGCCATCCAATCCAAGGCTGACGGTGCTGGATTTGCGCAGGCTGTCGGAGTTGGCCAAGGACCACGGGATACCGCTCATCGTGGACAATACCTTCATGACGCCGTATTTGCAGTGTCCGCTTGAGCTGGGGGCCGATGTTGTGGTGCACAGCGCGACCAAGTATTTGAACGGGCACGGGGACGTGGTAGCCGGCTTTGTGGTGGGATCTGCATCCACCATTGAGTTTATTCGCAAACGCATCGCCGGAGACTTGGGCCAAAATCTGAATGCGTGGGAAGCGTTTCTTATTTTGCGCGGACTAAAAACGATGGGGCTGCGTGTCCGGGCCCATTGCGATAACGCGCAGCAGGTGGCCTCCTATTTAGCTGGTCATCCTCTAGTGGAAGCCGTCTATTACCCGGGGCTGCCGGACCATCCCCAGCATGGGCTGGCGATGAGACAGATGCGGGGGATGGGCGGAATGGTCTCCTTCGAAATCAAGGGCGGCCTGAAGGCGGGACAAGCGTTCATTAACAAGCTGCAGCTGGCTATGATCTCGTTTAGCCTGGGGGACCCGGAAACGCTGGTTCAGCATCCGGCGACGATGACGCATTTCTCGATCCCGGCCGAGGAGCGGCTGAAGTTCGGCATTACCGACGGTCTGATTCGTCTTTCTGTCGGCCTGGAGGACCCCGCCGATATTATTGCGGACCTGGAGCAGGCGCTATGTGCGGCAGGCTCCTTGACAGGCGAAGGCTAGGATATGATTTCTAAAAGAACCCTATTCTCCGGTTATCCGGGAGGCGGGTTCTTTTTTATTTCATGGGCTATCTGTCATTTATTCGGATGATTCGGGCCGTCGGGCTCTGAAATAATGAAAAAACCAAAGGCATGAATCTCGCATGCCCGGGTCCGTTTGAATTTGTCCCCACGCCGCCGACTTGCGCGAGTCTAGTGCCCGGACTCATCATAGAAGCCCTGCTCCGCCGCGTATCTTCCCCAGTGAGGGCGGCTGCCGTCCCGGTCGGTAAATCCGTATTCATCGGACAAGTCCCATGTAGTCAGGATTTGACCGGTTTTCGAGGCGATGTCCGGGTCGGCGGCCAGAGCTGCAACAGCGCGGCCAACATAATACGGGGTCTCGGATATCAAAAAGTGCGGATCTTGGTTGGCCGCGTCACGCCAGTTGCTCTCGGTCACGCCAAAATGATCGAGCATGGCTTCCGAGCGCAGGAAGCCGGGACTGAGCGCGACGGCTGTTACGCCGTGAGGCTTCAGGTCGGCGGCCATCGCCTGTGCAAGATGGATGGCTGATATTTTGGCCAGGCTGTAATAGAGGGAGCCGCGGTACCGATAGTCGAAGCCATCTGTAATCTCAATAATTAATCCTTGTTTGCGGGCGAGGAGCAGGGGAGCGCCGTAATAGCTTGTTATCATGTGGGAGTGAACGGCTCGTTCTTGTATCAGAAGCCCGTTTGTCAAGGAGTGCTCCCAGAACGGCTTCCCCCATTCGCTTAAATGGTCGCCTCCCCAGACGTTATTGACTAACAGGTCCAGCCGGCCATTCTGTTCCTTGTTAATTTGAGCAATCAGCTCCTTTACGTCCGCCTCTACGGTATGATCGGCCGGAACCGCAATGCCCTGGCCGCCGCAAGCCGTCACCAAATCAGCAGTCTCCTCAATCGTTTCCGAACGATCCAGATCCGAGTGGCGGGTCCGTGTGCTTCGTCCGGTTACATATACAGTTGCGCCTGCTTCTCCGAGCATCATGGCTATCCCGCGGCCTGCGCCCCGGGTCGCGCCGGCTACAAGAGCAATTCGGCCCTGCAGTGGTTTTGTAGTCATCTGTGTACGCTCCTTTGAGTTGAAATAGGGAAATATAAGACTAGTATCTCCTGTAATCATGACAGCCATTGTCATATTCGTTGTGCTACACTAAAAAAATGGAAAGAACAACATGATATGAGAAACGAGATCTGGAAAAACGGGAGGGGTCACTATGCGGGCGGATCGGCTGATTTCTCTTCTTCTGCTCCTGCAAAATTATGGGCGATTAACGGCGCGGGAGCTGGCGGAGAAGCTGGAGGTGTCGGAGAGAACGATACACCGGGATATGGAGGCGCTCAGTGCGGCCGGGGTTCCGGTATTTGCAGAGCGGGGGGCGGCCGGAGGCTGGGCGCTGACGGGCGGCTACCGGACGAACCTGACAGGTATGAAGCTGGAGGAGCTGCTGGCCCTGCTCGTTGCGCCTTCCTCCGCGCTGCTTGGCGATTTGGGGCTGGAGGGGAACTATGAGACGGCCTTTCAGAAGCTGCTGGCCGCTTCTCCGGCCCAGATGCGCAGCGCTGCGGAAGAAGTGCGCGAGCGTATTCATATTGACGGGGCGGGCTGGCATCAGGGCGCGGAGCAGGCACCGCTGCTCCCCTTGATACAAGAAGCGGTTTGGGCGCAGCGCGCCGTAAGGATTACATACCGGAAGGAGACGGAGCAGGTGCAGCGGGTTATTCATCCGCTCGGCCTGGTGGCGAAACGAAGCACGTGGTATGCTGCGGCTGAAGCGGAGGGGGAACTGCGGACGTACCGCATTTCCCGCATTGTGGATGCCCGGCTGCTGGACGAAGTGTTCGATCGTCCGGCGGGGTTTCACTTGGCCGCGTATTGGGAGCAGTCGACGGCGCAGTTTAAAGCTTCGCTTCCAGTCTATCCGGCGGTGCTGCTATGCGACCGCAGGCTGCTGCCGCGTATCGAACGGGAGCCTTATGTCCAGCTTATTGCTTGCCGGTCTGCAGACGGTGATGACGTGGAGGCGGAGGTGCGCTTTCATACGCTGGAATCGGCCCTTGAGCTGGTGCTCAGCTTCGGGGCGCTGGCCGAGGTTGCTGCGCCCGAACAGCTACGTAACGCCGTGCTGTCGGAGCTGGAGGCGCTGCGGCAGCGGTACCTGCGGTAAAAATGGGCGCGCGGCGAATAACCATTTTTCCCTGCCGACATAGGCTATCCTATAGCGTTTAGGAGGGATTAACATATGCCGTGGCAGCAAAAAGCATTTCAATGGATTGGCCGTCCGGTCGGGGTCTCGTTACGGAACGGGCAGGGGGTGTCGGGGGTGCTGTGCAGTGTTCAGAACGGGGAAATATTCCTGTTGGAATATTTGTATCAGTCCCAGTTCGCCACCAAGCATTACCGGTACGGACAAATCCAGGACGTGAATCCGTTCCCGCCCTGTCAAGGAGGACCGCCGTTTCCGTTCCCCCTTCCATTCCCGATTCCGATGCCGTACGGGCAAGGCGGTCCTGGTCCTGGCGGAGGGGGATATATGCCGGGGTTTCAGCCTGGGATGGGAGGTGGAGGACAGCCTGGTGTCGGCAGCCCGTCTCCGAGCTCCGGCCCCCTCTACTGATACGTCCCTTGCTTTCTTCCGGGTTTCTTCTGAATCAATCCCGCCATCCTACGGAGAGGCGGGATTTTTTAATCTAATAACTAGCACTAGCGTTGCATAAAAAGTCGGTGGCATAGTTTTCGAATAATTCTGAACAAGGTTTTAGTTTTCATTACCAAAAAGTCGATTGCCCACCAGAAGGTAGCTCTCTGTCCATTTGGTAAATTTATGTAGTTTCCCCTGAGTGACGGAAATACTAGCTCACTGTTTCTTGCGCCTACCCGCTGATTTTCGACTAGGTTTACGGTGAATTCGTTCCATCCATTGATGCATCGGTTCCCATAATAGAATTTTAAGCCAACGATAAAGCTGAAGAATACTGTGATGTGTAGCGGTGTCCAGTTTCATAAGTACGAGCAGACAAAA
>NZ_JBBBNV010000047.1:0-15995 GCF_037137075.1 Paenibacillus sp. y28 | reverse complement strand
TTCGTTCCAAGCAAGATTCGCCCTCTACTGACGCAGATTCATGGGCTTCTTAAGCTTGAGAACTTTTCACTGTCCAGATCAAATCTTAAGCTTTCCAAATCTCTCGTCAAATAAAATCTCCTTGGCATATTCATTCGCTCGAGTTAAAGAAGCATGTGTTCCTGCATCAGTCCACCAACCTTGCAAAAAATCATAGCTTAACCGATTTAATTTCACATAAGCGTTATTTACATCGGTTATCTCCAACTCTCCTCGTACTGATGGTTTTAATGTTTTAATAACCTCAAATACATAGCTATCAAACATATAAATTCCTGTTACTGCATACGAACTTTTAGGATTTGAAGGTTTTTCCTCTATTCCAATAATTTTATTCCCTTGAAGTTCAGGCACTCCGTATCGTTCAGGGTCGTGTACTTCTTTAATTAATAGTTTTGCACCAGATTCTTGTTTCAAATAATTATCAACATAAGGTTTAATATTATCTGAGAATACATTGTCACCCAAAATAACGACCATGCGCTCTCCTGCTGCAAATCCCTCCGCCATTCCTAATGCCTGAGCGATCCCGCCTGCCTCATCTTGAACCTTATAAGTAAAGGTTGCTCCAAATTCTTTACCACTTCCTAAGAGATTAACAACATCCCCCATATGATCTTTTCCTGTGATAATTAAAATGTCATGAATCTCCGCTTCAAGCAGTTTATGAATTCCATGATAAATCATCGGATATTTTCCAACAGGTAATAAATGCTTGTTTGTTACTTTCGTTAAGGGATATAATCTTGTCCCTGTACCCCCCGCTAGAATAATTCCTTTCATTCTACATCCCTCCTGAATTTCCCACTATATGTGACCTTTTAAGAGCAAATATTCTTCTAATGCTTCTTGCCAAAGAGGCATTGGATAAAATTGATTTATCTTCCGATTATCTAATACACTGTATTTTGGCCGTCGTGCTTTTGTTTTATATTCATTAGATAATACAGGAGATAATTCAACATCCATATTTGTTTTCAAAAATATCTCTCTCGCAAAATCATACCAGCTACATTGACCTTCGCCTGAACAATTGTAAATCCCGTATTGATTAACATCCTTTACGATGAAATCACATAAGGCTCGCGCAATATCTAGTGTATGAGTAGGTGACATTATTTGATCACTTACTACCTTCAAGGGCTTTCCTTCTTTAGCCAATTTAATCATAGTTTCGACAAAATTTCCGCCTTTTCCGCTCGCACCTGCTTGTCCAAAAAGTGAGGATACTCTAAAAATAAAATATTTGTCGTGATATGATTGAATAAAATGTTCTCCTGCTAATTTAGAATTTCCATATACACTTAAGGGCTCTTCTCTATCAATCTCAGAATATGGGATATCCTTCTTCCCACTAAATACATAATCCGTGCTAATGTGGAAAAGAACTTTATTATTTTTATTACAATATTTAGCCAATTCTGCTACAGATGCGCTATTAATAGAAAATGCTTTTAAAGGAAAATCCTCGCACTCGTCAGTTTTATGATAGGAGGTACAATTTATAACAACATCAAAATCACCTCTTTTTTCCAAATAAGGTGATACCTGTTCGGGAAATTCCATATCAATATCTGATCTGTAAGCGTTAATTAATTGTACATCTCTAACTTCAGAAAAAATTAAATTTAAATCAGTACCAAGTTGTCCATTTGCACCCAGTAACAAAATTTTCTTCATTTTAAGCCTTCCTTTACAGATCAATAATTCCGTCATACATTTCAATTTTTTTAATAATCCCATGCCATTTAATAAGTTCTTTGTACCAATTCAATGTTATGGACTGCTCCATATTTTCCAATTTTCCGGAAATCAACGCATCATATATTTCTAAAGCCCCGTCTGCAGCTGTCCATTTTGCTTGCCAATTCAAAGTTTGTTCAATTTTGTTAAAGCTAACACGATACGAGCGATGGTCTGGATCGCCATACCATTCAATTTCGACCTTTTTTGGAAGCGCTTTTGCTACTTCATCAGCAAGTGGACCTAATTGATAATTATTAGCTTCAGATCCGATATTGAAAATTTGGCCATTTATCTTTTCTTTTTCCGCTTCTAGCAGCATGCACATTACATCAGTAGTATCCTGTACATGCACAAAAGGTCTCCATTGAGATCCATCTCGCATCAATGGAATTACACCTGTTTTATAAGCTCCTAGCGTCATTCCATTAATAGCCAAATCAAATCTCATTCTTGGCGAGTATCCATAAACCGTTGCTTGCCTCATAACAACGACAGTAAATGAAGAGTCAGCAAGAGGTAATACGCCCAATTCTGCTTTTTCATTTGCTTTTGCATAAGTTGTTAATGGATTAGTCGGAGAATCTTCATTAACAATAATATTATTATCTACAAATCCATAAATACTACAAGAAGATGGGAGAATATATGTCTTAACTCCGTTCTTTTTAGCCAAATATGCCGTATTAACCCGAGAGATTTGATTAATTTGATATGTCGCCTCTTGGAGTAATTCACCACTTGGGTCATTTGAAATTGCTACTAAATCAATAACGGCATCGACATCAGCAAAATATTCATCTTTTATTCTTCTTGTATCATCCTGAATAATTTTCAGATTTTCATGCAACTCTAATTTATCCTGTCCAAAGAAAAATCGGTCCAACGCTTTAACTCGATAACCTTTTCCTAGTAATTTTGGAACCAAAACACTACCAATATAACCGCCTGCACCTGTTACAAGTATTGTTTTCATATTAAATCGCTCCCCAATTTAGTTATAATCGAAATTAATCTCTGCTTGTTTTAAAGTAGGCTGATTTTTGTCTTTATCTGAAAGTATAGGTGTAGAAATTGGCCAGTCTATACCTAATTCAGGATCTTTCCATAGGATACCTCGGTCATGCTCAGGTGAATAATATTCATCAACTTTATACATGATTTGTGTATTCGCTACCAATGTGCATATACCATGTGCGAATCCTTTTGGAACTATAATTTGTCGTTTATTTTCTTCACTCAAGATGACTCCGATCCACTCACCAAAAGTCGGTGAACCCTTTCGAATATCAACAACAACATCATATATTGCACCTGTCAGAGCCCTTACAATTTTGGTTTGAGCTTTGGGGTTCAATTGGTAATGCAAACCACGAATAGTTCCAGCCTGAGCTGATAATGATTGATTATCTTGAATTAGATTGTAATTTAACCCCAATTCAGAAAAAACCTTTTCATTATAACTTTCCATAAAAAAACCACGATGGTCTCCAAATACTTTTGGTTCAAGAATATAGACTCCAGATAACTTTGTCTCAAGCAGTTTCAATGTCGATTCCTCCCTTTTGTAATTTACTAATTTCGTCAACTACATATTTAGAAAATGGTATTGAACAAGTAAAGGCGGGTGAAACAGCATTTAACACATGTAGAGTTTTGGCATCACCCTCTAATACAAAATCTTGAACTAATTCTAGTGTTTCTTTGTTCAACAATTGAGCTCGAATTCCTGGCCTAAGAAACTGACCAAATCCATTCTTATCCACCGAATTAACCATTTTCAAAGATAAACCAATAAAATTAGATTTATTATACTTCTTTATTTCCTCGAAAGCCAAATTTCTAAAATTAAACGAATTTTTCATAAATAATTTTGCTTCATAATAGAGAATTTGCAAAAATTCATTTAATTTAAATCTATTAAGCCCCACATAATTTTCACGCCAAAATGCTGGTATAGCAGTAGGGCCAATTTTAATTGATTTGTCTACCGTCTTGGTAAAATGAACCCCTAAAAAGGGATTTTTCAAATTAGGAACTGGATAGATATTAGTGGATATATCAGTCTTATTTTTATCATATTTCAAGTATATACCTTTGAATGGAATGATAGTGTATTTATGTCCAAATCCATAATCATGTGCAATCTTATCTGCATATAATCCACCCGCATTAATTAAATAGTCATATTTGAATTCCCCATTATTTGTAACAATACAATCCTTCTTTTTTTTCAAATATACTGTATTAAAATAAAACTTAATTCCTGATTCAATGTTGTCCTGTTTTAATGAATGACAAACTTCTACAGGATCAACCGAAGCAGTAGATGGGGAGTATAATGCTTTCCGAAATGTTTTAACATTTGGATCTATTTTCTTCGCCTCTTCTTCATTCATCCATAAAAGTTCAACACCATTTAGTTCTGCTCGTTTCTTCAATTCTTCCAAACCTTTTAATTCTTCTTCATTTGTTGCTATAACAAGCTTTCCACAATTATTTATACGTAATTTCTTTTTTTCACAATATTTCTTCATAGCCAGATTTCCATCTCTTGTGAACTTTGCTTTAAGACTGTCTGCTGTATAGTAGAAGCCTGCATGCAGAACACCACTATTTCTACCACTTGAATGATATGCAACATCCGATTCTTTCTCTAAAATTGCGACACTTTTAGAAGGGTATCTTTTTTTAATCTCGTAAGCAATTGTCAAACCAATAATACCCGCGCCAATAACAATATAATCGTAATATTTCATTTTCATTACCTCTTTAAGCAGATTGATTAGGCCCTTTAAAAGATGAATAAGCTTTGACAGTTGCTCGATTTTGTTTCCATTTTCTAAAGCTATCCTTTATGCTTAATCCCATCTTTTCGATAAAATAATAAGACATTCCAGAAATCACTAAAAGAAGCACGGTGAATATACAAGCAAATTGTAGTGGGGACACATATCTGAATATTTCAATTTTTTTACCAATAGCCAATATTGGATAATGCCATAAATAAACTGAATACGATATTTTCCCTAACCATGACAATATATTTGATTTATTCGAAGAAATATTTATGAGTATTACAAATACTAAAACAGCAATTATTCCAAGATATAAATTCTTTAATGTCAATGAACTAACAGAAATATTACTGAGTAGAACCGAACCAATTATAGTTATCGCGATTAAAAAGAATGAAAGTCCTTTATTTATAGGAATATTAAAATTTAACTTCTTGTTAAATTTCAGGAGTAAAATACCGACACTAAAAAACATTAATTGTCCGGGTAATTGATAAGATAAATATATGATTAAATCCTCATAATTAATATTGAATTCCCCAGCAGGTTTGATTAACCCAACTAAAAAATCTAGTTTCCTATTCTCCAAGAGAAATAGATACAAAATAGACAAAATCAATATAAGGAATATCCTTTTAATGGTATTTAAATAAACAAACAAAATCGGAATCAAAATATACCACAGCAATTCTATCGATAGTGTCCAGTAAGAACCGTTTAGCCCCCAACCATTATCTCTATATACCAGGTAAGCTAAAAATAACATGTGGACAACTATTTGTTTCAGAAAAGCAACCGAGAAAATAAAAGAATAATCAGTAATAATAAATGGTACTATCAAGATGATAACTATTAAGTTAAAATAATAAGCTGGAATAATTCTAAAAAAACGATTAATAAAATATTCTCTTGTACCTCTAAAAAGACCATACTGATGTACATTTTTTTGAAATGAAGCAAAAATCAAATAACCACTAATTAAAAAAAATATTTTAACCCCTAGAAGACCTAAATTGCTCACATACTGAATATTTAAATTCATCAAAACAGAAAAATGATAAATAACAACAAATAAAACTACTATACCTCTTAAATTATCGAATGCGTTGTTTCTTTGTGTTTGCATAACTAGCTCCTACTGAAACTTTATCAGATCTTTGAGATTATTTGCTTTTCGAACAATATCCTGCCTATCTCTCAATAATTTTATAAGCACCGAATAAATTCCAAAACTATTCATTTCATCTACTAGCCATCCACCGTCATAACGCTGCACCCGTTCAGCCGGTGCTCCTATATTAAACGTTATCACTGGATATCCTGAGAACATTGCCTCACTAGTTGTGTATGAATAAGTTTCTGGCCATAACGCCGGAATGATTACAACTGATATTTCAAGTTTTTCTAATATATTTGAAATATTCACATTATCATAGCGTCCGTAAATTTCAAACCTACCATCTTCACTTTTATAAGGATTCTGATTAATATTTGTTACACCAATAACCTTCAAATTAATTGGGAGATCCCTCCTTTCTATCATATCCTTTAATTCGTAGATAATATGTGATCCCTTGCTCTCGCCAATTGCACCAATAAATGCAACATTTAAATTAATCGAATCAGCAAATGTATGTTTAAATGTATTTTTTACAGGTGTTACAATTTCATGTTCAATAACTTGAATGTCTAGGTTAGGATAATATTTTTGCACGATTTCTTTTGTACTTAAACTTGGAGCAATGATATGACTAGCTTTACCCAAAAATTCATAAAAGCTCTCTCTCCATTTTTGAATATCAATATCTTTGGCTCTCATATTAATCCATGGTTCGGTTACTAAATTATTTTGAATACACTTTTGACATATCGAAATATCAGTTACTCCATGGCAATATATTTCTTTATCATTTATTAAATTGTAGCTTGGGCAAACCGCAAAGTAATCGTGAACGAAATAAGTATACTTAAGTCCAGAATTTTGAATGAATTGCATTAAAAAATTCGGAAAAGTAACCAATTGATTAATATATATAACATCTATATTAAACATGGATAAAATTCCTTTAAAACTTTCTTGGGTTAACATTGATTTATTAAAACGATACTTGAAACCTTGAGTATAATCTTCTATCTGAATTTCATCGGAAAACAAATGGAAAGTATAGTTTCTTTTTTGATCTTTGTTCTTTTCAATCAGTTTTTCTTCATAAAGCTGCGTTCCTCCACCTAAAGTATGATTAATGTAAAGAACGCCTTCCTTACCACTTTTCGAAGAAAACACAATACTTGTTAATAGCTGCCGAACTTGCTTAATTGGATCTTCTCCAATAAAGCGATGAACCCATGGCACATAGTCGGGATATCGCTCTTCTACTTTTCGTAAATTTTCTGCAATTCGATCCTCTCTAGCTTTATCTTTGTGCTGCCTAAAACTGACTCCATGTTTATGATAAACAAATAAGTTTTGGACTAAAACATTTTGATACCCTGCATGATATGCTCTCATACACCAATCATTTTCTTCACCATAACCTTTTCCAAAGGCTTCATCGTCAAATGCCCCAACTTTGTTTAGTACATGCCGATTTATTGCCATACAAAAGCCTACTCCCGAGGGCAATTGAATGGTTTCACTTGAACCGTATATTCTAAACATTGAATCCACTTGTTCTACGGTTAGATGATTCGGTAAATCGTTATCTTCACAAAAACGTGGGAAAGAGCATGTTGTTGCACTATTGGAAAACGGTGTAACTGAAGCTATACGTTCATCAGTTAGTATAGGTTGCATTAATCTACTAATCCAACCAGGTGGAACTTCTGTATCTGTATTAAGTAATACTACATGGTTTTGAGACAAAGACATTCCTTTGTTGACATTTTTTACAAATCCTAAATTACTTTCGTTATTAATTACAAACAAATTTTTCATATAATTGGGTTTTTCTTTCCGTGCATATTCTTCTAATAACTCGGATATTCGTTGATCAGGGCTACAATCATTTATTAAATAAAGATTGTAGTTCATATCAGAATTTTCGTATACAGTCTCGAGACACTTTTTTGTGTAATCATATGCATCATATATAGGAACTATTACATCAACAGTAATATCATGGCTCAAGTCAAAGATTTTAGAATTTTCATTTTGCAAAACTTTTTCAATATAGTTGTTTGAGGATTGGATTACATGAATGTTAACTTCGTTTTGTTTTAAAAATAGTTCTATTCTTGCAATAATAGAGGAGATATTTCCCTTTTTCAAATAATATAACCCTTTTTTTATATTACTTTTCGTAAAAATTCGTCCAAGTGCACCCCTATTAACAACAATATTATATCCAAGTTTAAATAAAGTCCGTCTTTTGGAATGTTCAGGTAAGATGTTATCTCTTAAGCGATAATATTTTTTTAGAAACTTATAACCTTGTGAATCCTTAATAAGTTGAATCTGACTTTCGAGAAATTTTATTTCATCATTTAAATTATTAATAACATTATCTCTGTGTTCAATATCACCTGCTGCTCTTTTAATTTCTTGTTGTTTTATGATGATATTTTCTTTTAATTTTTCGGACTGCTCTTCAAAAAAAAGAAGGTGCTCTTTAGAATTTTCGATAATAAGATCTTTCTCTCCTATTGTTTTTATTAGCTCGAAATTATAATCGGATGTCATTGATAATTGATTTTCTAATTCAACTAGTTTTTGATTTAAATCTTCAAAACTTTGCATATAATCACAAATTTTGTTTGAAAGAACTTGATATTCGTTTTCTAAACTTACATTTTTATTTACTAAAACAGAAACTTCCGTTTCCAATTGATTGATTTGATGATTATTTTCTACTATTTCATTTGCTTTATGATTGTTTTCATTAGTAAGATAATTGATTGAATTGCTCAGTATACTCATTTGTTCATCATATTTTTCAAATTTATCTTTAATGTCAAACCACTTTTGAGAAACGCAGGATATAGTATCGGCTATCTCTTCTGCAATAGGAATTACTTTCATAATAATTTTGAAAGTGAGTTCTGGATAACTTTCTAAGTTAGGATTTCCTTTAAATAATAACTGAGGATCTTTTGTTTTAGATATAATTGTATAATCTTCAAAATCCATTACTCTGCTTACATTTTCAAGTTCAACTAAACCCTCGAAATCATTTGCATTATTACATGAATCTACTAAGAATATATTATTTATCTTATTTCTACTATATATATCTATACTTTTAATATAAATAATTGAAGGAATATTAGTTAAATCTAATCTAATAGGAAATAAATTTGGTAAATTCAATTTATATTCGTGGTATAAGCCATCTGCATAGCCAATTTTTATAATTGATTTATTTTCTTGAAAAGAATTCTCCTCATTCCAAAAACATTGCAAATCAAATCTAACTGGAGGGGTAATTCTAAAAACATTAGAAAATTGATTATAATATGTTAAAATGGTTCTAATTCTTTCTTCATCTTGATTTGCTTGAAAAAATTCTTCATCTTTCAAACATTTCAAGCAATACTCATAGATTTCATTTATAAATTCGGGTGCTTGGTTTTTATTTAAAGAGATATTATTTATTTTATTATGTCGCAATTCTGGGCGAATGAAATCGTTCATTGTTTTTATTATGAATTTCTCATCCTCAGGCCAAGGCAAATCAATCATTTTTGAGATATGTCGAAGGTTTGTATACCAGTCTTCAACATATTCATCATAATGCACAATAGTTCTGCGATAATCCTTTGTAAAAATTAACGAATTAAGAGTATGCAGCGCCCAATTTGCAAGACCTTCCTCTAAAATCATACCATTTCTCTTTTCCAGAGATTTAGCAACATTTAATGGATTCCTTATAACTAATACGAAGCTAGGCTCTATATTTAACTCTTCAAGAATATCAATCCAAATCGGCAATAATAAACATGTACGAGGATCTTTCCAAACCCATAAATCATGTTTGTAAAAGTCTTGCTTAACAATATTAATTAATGCCCTTTTTAAAGGTTGGATTTTTTCATCCTTTTGCCAGCCATCTGGTAAAGATAATCTAGTATTCCAGCTACTCGACAAAACCTGAAGAATTTCATCGTGTACTTTAACAATTTCTGAGTGTTCCCAAAATCCTTCCATATTTTCATCATTTGGAGGAAGAAGTTGATAATCTTCTCCAATATAAGCTCCTAGCAAATTAATACCACGGGTTATTGCAGATGTTCCACTTCGATGCATACCGAGCACACAAACAACTCGTTTCATTTAATTAAACCTCCGTCCCTTCAATACGAACTACCTCTGGTACTATTTCGAAATCAACGACTGCTGTCATTGTACTTTTCGTATCATGCATGATTTTGAAAGCGGCTAAATCTATTTTACGGGCAATATATGTTTCTTCATTATTATTGTTTTTTCCAATTACACCTGCATTCAAAAAATAAGTCCCTGGCCCTAGTCTGGGTCTAAATATAAATTCTACTTTCACAATTTCACCGTTATCTATTTCGGCTATATCATCAAGGTTGGAAGAAACCGCTCCACCTAAATCAAAACCACTTGCTGTTTTAATCAGCATCCCAAATTTAACATTTTTACAAGCTTCTTTGAACGTTACATCATAACACCAACGATATTTTTTCCCAGATATTAAATGATTAACTAGTTTTCCGTCCATTGTTAAAATCCTAGGATTACTTATCTCAACTCCCTCTGTCTCATACTCGATAGTTTCTTTAGGTATAAGATAGGGATCATACATTTCCTCTAACTTCAAATCTTTTTTAGGTTCATTAGAAAGTATTGTTCCTGGACTACTATCTTTAAGGATTTGATTTGCATTAGTTTTTTTAGATAATCTTATCTCATTTTTTATTGCAGCTTTCTTTTCATTAGGAGCATATAGCAGTTTTTGGTATAAATTAACCACTTTCTTACTGGAATCCGTTATTATTTCTTCTCCTGTATCCAACAGCATTGCTCGATCACATAATTCAATTACAGTGCCACCAGAATGTGAAACAAACAAAATTGTGCCACCGTTTTTTTTAAATTCGTCTATTTTAGCAAAACATTTTCTCTGAAATAATTCATCTCCAACAGCGAGCGCCTCATCAACAATAAGAATTTCTTTAGGGACAACTGCTTGCACAGCAAAAGCTAAACGAACTTCCATACCAGAGGAATATGTTTTAACGGGCTGATTTATAAAATCACCAATATCAGCAAAATCCGCAATTTCGTCATAAAGATTATCAATTTCTTTTTTCGATAATCCTAGAATTGCTCCATTCAAATAAACATTTTCTTTTCCTGTAAATTCCGGATTAAATCCACTTCCTAATTCTAAAAGTGCTGCAATCCTTCCATTAACAGTTACAGTTCCCGAAGTTGAGTTTAAGGTGCCTGCTATAATTTGCAATAAGGTACTTTTCCCGGAACCATTTCTTCCAACTATCCCAACAGATTCTCCTTTTTTAACCTCCAAAAAAACGTTGCGAAGCGCCCAGTATTCGTGATAAAACTGTTTATATCCTCTGAAAATAGTTTGTTTCAATCTATCTTGGGGATTTTTGTAAATGTGGAAACATTTACTGACATCATCCACTTTTATAACTACATCTTCAAACATTTCAGTGCACTCCTTTGAGAGTTGAAATACTACACGATTCTATGGTTTGATTTATTACAAAACATCAGAAAAACCTTTTTTGGTTTTCATAAACCAATAGTACCCAATAAACATTATAATGAAACCCATAATTGTACCAGATAATAACCATGTCCAATTGGGATAAGCTCCGTATACAAAAATACCTCTGAGATCCTCGACAACATAACTTATCGGATTAAAATAAAAAAATTGTCTAAAATCCTCGGGCACCGAATTTAAAGAATAAAAAATAGGACTTAGAAACATAAGGGCAGACACAAGAATGCCAATTAAATAATTAATATCCCTCAAATATACCCCAAGAGAAGAAAAAATCCATGATAATCCTATCGTCAATAAAACCAACGGAAGTAATACTAATGGCAAAAAGATTATTGTCCAATGGAAAACATCCATGAAAATAATAAGCCCAAGAACAAGAATAATGAAACTTATTAATGCATTAAATACTGCAGAAATTACAACATAAATTGGCATTATTTCAAGAGGAAAGATAACCTTCTTGACATAATTTGCATTATCTTTTATTAAATTAGGCGATCTCGAAATAACTTCTGCAAAGATATTGTACGCAGCCATTCCACAAAACAAAATTAATGCGAATTCAGTCTTGGAGGTCCCTGTCTCTCCCCATTTAGATTTAAATACCACACTGAAAACAAAAGTATAAACAACCAACATAAGTAGTGGCTGTAGAAAACTCCAAATCATCCCCAAGTTCGAGCCCTTGTATCTAGTTAAAATATCTCTTTTAGCAAATTGAATTATCAAGTCTCTGTTTTTCCAAATACTAGAGAATGGATTATTTATAAGTTGTCTTGATGTATTCACCTTCAATCTCTCCTTAAAACTAAGCTTCATTTTTCAAGATTATATTTCTCATATACTCAAATAATTCTTCTTTTAAATCTTTTCTTTGCAGTGCAAATTCTATGGTAGTTTTAATGAAACCCAATTTTTCTCCCACATCATACCTAGTTCCATCAAATTCATAAGCAAAAACTTGTTCGGTACGATTAAGTGTATTTATAGCATCTGTTAACTGTATTTCTCCTCCACGCCCCACGTCTTGCTTCTGCAAAATATCAAAAATTTTAGGAGTTAAAATGTATCTGCCCATTATAGCCAAATCAGAAGTAGTTTCACCAATGTTAGGTTTCTCGATTAAGTTACTAACTTTAAACAATGTATTAAGATGCTCCTTAAATTCTACAATACCATATCTTGTTATTTCTTCTTTAGATACTCTTTTCACCCCAATTACTGATGAACGAGCTTTATCAAAAACTTCTATCATTTGTCTCAAGCACGGTTTACTGGATTGGACAATATCATCACCCAACAGAACAGCAAATGGCTCATTTCCTATAAATTTCCTAGCACACCAAATAGCGTGCCCGAGCCCTTTAGGCTCTTTTTGTCTTATATAATGTATATCAACTAATTTAGATGATTTTTGGACTTCGTTTAAAAGATCAAATTTCCTTTTTTCAAATAAGTTTTTTTCTAATTCAAAAGAGTTATCAAAATGATCCTCAATAGAACGTTTCCCTTTGCCCGTTACTATAATAATATCTTCTATTCCTGACTCTACAGCCTCCTCAACAATATATTGAATAGTAGGCTTATCTACTATAGGGAGCATTTCTTTGGGCATAGCTTTTGTTGCAGGAAGAAATCGAGTACCTAGACCAGCAGCTGGAATAATTGCTTTACGTAGTTTCACTTTAAAAACCTCCAAAAAAAAGCACTATTTTTATAAATATTCACATTTTAACTTATAATGTATATGAATGTATTACTTACGTTTGAAAGTATACCCTAATATATTATATTGAAAAAAATAATTAAACAATTAATTATTAATCCCATCACTTCTTAATATAACTCTACAATTGGCCTTCCCTCCTCATCTATGATAAACTATTGTCGTAATTTGCTGTCAAAAGGAGCCAATACTGTGAGTATACACAAAAAACCAGTTTACGGAAACCGTAAGACAATGGAAGCTCGAAATGTGTCGGAAAAACACGCAATGACGTTCTGGATTTCGCTTGCAATCATGCTGCTGTTTCTATTCATCAGTCCCTATCAACGCGGACTATTTAACGGTCTCGGAATGACGTTCGAGAAGCCGATTTTAACCTGGCTTGTGTTCGGTTCGGTGCTTCTGCTGGTGCTGGCTATCAATCTATTTTACCAGTGGAAGCTTGAAAGTAAAAATTCGTTCCTGAGTTTGTTTATTTGGCTGATGCCGCTGACGTTTATTATTTCCACTTTTGGGGCGGCTTCGTCGCATATGGCTTGGCTGATGGTCGTTATTAATGTGCTGTACGCGACCATGTTTGCCTGTGCAGCTCAATTCGGCAAAAGTATCCTGGGTGTGAAGCTGATAGAAATCGGCGTTGTCGCTTCAGGATATGTCATTGTCATCTTTGGCTTCCTGAACTGGTTCGGAGATGCTTCCTTATTCGGGATCATGAACTGGTCCGAGGTTCCCGGCCAAGTAAGCAAGGTGTATAGCAATGCGGTGTGGGTTGATTCCAATGGCCCGCGTCTCACCTCGGTCTTTCAGTATCCTAACACATATGCCGGGTATTTGATTGCGCTACTCATCAGCGGAGCGTTCCTGATTACCCGGACACGCCGTTTGAGTATAGTCGCAGTGAATGCATTACTGCTTGTGCCGATTTTGCTGTCATTTATGCTCACGCTTTCCCGCGGCGCTTATGTCATCATACCTGTTGTACTGCTGCTTGTACTCCCGTTCCTGGGCCTGTTCCGCCAGCTACTGATGATGATTTACTTGGCGGTTACCGGAATTACCATGCTGATTGTTCTTAACAAAGTATCTGAACCGGGAATCACTATCGCTCAAAGCGGCTATAACGCCGAGCTGGCCAGCAGCGGGTGGTTGACACTTCTTGCAGCAGCGCTGCTGTCGGCGGCACTCATTACGGTAATCCATTATTTTGCAGGAATCAAGCTTGAAGAAGCCGTGAGCCGCAAGCTCCGTTTCAAATTCGCTCAGCTCGTTCTGCCTGCCGCTCTAGTTGTTTTTGGTGCCATCGGCGCATACCTTGTGCTAACAAATTCACCGGTGCTGAAGGTTCTACCGGAAAATATTCATACCCGGATTGCCAATATTAACTTTGAACAGCACAGTGTATTGGAACGGGGCACCTTCTATGTAGATGCCTTGAAGGCCTTTAAGGATTATCCGGTGTTTGGCGCCGGCGGCGGCGCCTGGGGCGCTGTCTATGAGAAATACCAGAATAACCCGTATTTAAGCCGCCAGGCGCACAGCTTCTTTATACAGCATCTGCTCGATGTCGGCCTGGTCGGAATATTGGTCCTGCTCGTACTGCTGATTGCTGTTTATTATCGTTATATCCGGTCTTATGTTGCCCAATCCGCGAAGGATCGCGAAACGCATTTTGTTTTCTACATTGTATCCGTCGCCCTGCTGCTGCACAGCGCCATTGACTTTGATTTAAGCTTTGTTTATATTGGCGCCGTATTGTTCCTGTGTCTGGGCGCGCTCGTTGCAGGAACGACCGCCAAGCCGCTCACAGTTCAAACGAAGACACAGGATCAAATCATGCGTTTCGAAAAAATTTATCCTGCCGTTCTCGTTATCGTCAGCTTGATTTGTATCTTCGCTTCCCTGCGGCAAATAAACGGAACAAGCCAGTTCCAGCAGGCCCAAGCCGGGCTACAGCAGCAAAAGCCTTTTAACGAGATTATGGCTTCGCTGGACAAAGCCCTCTCGGCTTCTCCCGGCAATCCGACCTACTTGCTGCAAAAGGGTGCGCTACTGCTGCAGGCATACGAACAGACAAAAAGTGAAAGCTACTATACACAAGCGCAAGAGGTTGTGGCTTTAGCCAAGAAATATGAGCCATTTAATCGAAATGTATTTGAGCAAGAATACAGCCTGGCCCTGAAAAAGAATGATTTGATCAAAGCCGAGCAGATTGCAGAAGAGGGACTGAAGCTTATTCCATGGGAAATCAATCTTTACGACCGGCTAATCGCTTTGAATTATCAGCTTGGAGAACAAGCACGGGCTGCCGGTAATTCCGAAGCAAATAAGAGATACTGGGACAAAGCCGAGGATATTTACGCACAGGTGCTTGATCGCCAGTCTCAACTGGAGAAGCTGCCGACCGGGCAAGCCCAGGGCCGTGCATTTAATGTATCCGCCAATATGGCATCGGCTTTAGGCCAAATGAGATTTATTCGTGGCGATTACGCCAATGCGGAAGAAGTGCTTGCTGTCGGGGTACGTGACACAAGCGACGAGAATTTAAATCGCACCGCAACCCGCTGGCTGCTGGCCGCTCAGCAGAAGCAGAATAAACTGGATCAAGCTTTATTTGACCAGCTCATTGCCAAAGACCCTGCTGAAAAACAAAATGTCGAGGCTATTGTAAGTGGTAATTTTTAGATTAAAATAAAACATTTATGTTATTCTTGACGTCTATTCCAATATCGGAATAGGCGTTTTTTTATTTTTTTCAACATATGCGGACAGAAAAACTGGCTAATCTTCGAACATTATACCAAGGAAGGGATTATTTCATCTCTTTTTTCAATTTCATGCAATTTTATTTATTTTTCATCTTTTTTCACTAGCGTTGCATTAATTTTCCCTGAATCTTCATAATTTTCTGTATTTATCTCATTCAGACGCAAAAAAATCCTTTACAATGGATTGGCAGGTAGTTCCTGT
>NZ_JBBBNV010000046.1:0-19114 GCF_037137075.1 Paenibacillus sp. y28 | reverse complement strand
AACAAGTTATAGGCCAACAACTTGATCAGCAGATCGAGTTCGTTGGATTCAAATTCACTCGTGGCGATCCGGTCGATGGAAAAGCCGGTTTTGGCTTCCTTGATGTAATTTTCCATGCAGCAGCGCTGGTTGTAGAAGCGCCATAGATCAATCGATTCCCATTCCAGGTTGGTCACAATCGCTTCGTACTGCCAATCCTCATCAAACACGATGCGGCCCTGACCGTCATCGCACACTTGAGTCTTGCGAATGACCGCAACGCGGCGGGGCTTTTTCCAGGACGTTGCTTTGTAGATCAACGTGATGCCTTCAATGATCCAGTCCTCGTCGACATCGCGCGTCCAGTAGCGGCAAGTCGCGACTTCGGCCGCCAGTCGCTTGGTCCATTTGAGTTTACCGACATAGCCGATTTGGCGGCTTTCCCACAGCCGGTGGAAATCCTCGCCGCCAAAGCCCTTGTCGAACCGGGCGTATGCGACCTGTTGATCGCCGAGCAGCTCGAACGTGTGCTGCAAAAAGTCGATCGCGTCGGTCATGGAATGGGTGTTGCCGGGACGCAGCTTCGCGTTTAGGTTCAAGCGGGTTTGCCCTTCAAAAGCCATCAGCGGATGGTAGCTATGGCGTCCGGGCTTATGAGAATTGACGCCTTTAGCGGCGCCGGCTTGTTCCCCGTATACCGTCTCCACGGAGGAATCCAGATCGAGAATCGGCCTGTCGGGCAGGCAGGGACGAATGACTTCCAGGCTCAGCTTGCGCAGTTCCGTCGGGAGCTGCGGGCAGCGACCCAGACGAGCAAGCTCTTTGTACATCAAGCTGTGGTGCGGTAGACGACCGCCCAGAAAACGAAGAAGCAGCACATCCTGTTGTAGCTTGCGGAAGTGAAAGATCCGTCCGCAGCCGAGCACCCAGCCGATGATCAGATAGAGCAGGATGCGATACACGGAAAAAACAGCATTGCGCGCTTTTCCGCCGGAGAGACCGCGCATGGCATCGGCAAGCTTGATTTTTTCGAGATAAGCCAAGAAGATTTTGACGCCACCGAAGCTTGTGGTGTTTTGCAACGAAAATTCGCTCTTGATTTTACGGATGGGTGTGGTAGACTTCACCTTAAAAGGTGCTCCTCTCTTTGGGTGTAGTGTTCTCGACAAACACCATTCTACCAAAGATTTGGGCCCTTTTTCACGTTTTCAGAGCGTGGTACTTTCGAAATTCAGGTTTAATATTAATAATCGCAACGGGCATTGATGCAAAAAAAATCAGAAATCAGCCAAATGAACCGAAGACGCCAGGAAATACCTAGGCGTCTTCATTATTGTCCTTGTGCAGCTTTAGATGTAAAGAATGATTCGAATTTATCAGCAGCGGCTTGATCTGCAGTTCGAAGAGCATGGCCATAAATATTCATTGTTGTAGTAATGCTTCCGTGTCCTAACCGTTCTGAAATGATTTTGGCATGAACACCTTGGTTAATCAGTATTGTAGCCGAGGTATGCCCTTGTGGTGACTTCCGTTTTACACGAATCCATTCATGGGTTTCTTTGTTTTCAGCTGTCGCACACGAATAACATCTTTACGCTCCCCATATTTATTGTGGTGAAAATTACATGTATTCCGAGTAAAATATGTAATATCAGCATGAGGCGTTAACCGGGATACGGCTTTCCGCGATTTTCTGATTTCCTTGAGGTGATTATTTCCTTTTTTATTTTCCCAACCATGCATTAATCTGCTGTTCAGGTGTGGCGAAATGTAGTTAAATGTCATACAGTGATTATTGGGCTAGAGGGTGTGTCGCTTTTTCGAGAAAAAGGACGGCATGTGTTGACGAAAATGATAGAAATATAAATAATTTTACTTTCTTCCACTTTGCAATAAAGCTAGAATCTGATAGGATATATAGAAATACGATAGATTTAGTAAGAATTAAAGGGAGGCACCTTTCCATGCAAAAACCGATGCTTGATTCCATACATGAAATGACGCATCTGGATCAACTCGAGGCCGAAGCAATTTATATTATACGTGAAGTAGCGGCGGAATGTGAAAATCCTGTGATGCTGTATTCGATCGGGAAGGATAGCTCCGTGATGCTGCATTTGGCGCTGAAGGCGTTTTATCCTGAGAAGCCGCCATTTCCTTTCATGCATATTGATACCACCTGGAAGTTTAAAGAGATGATCGAATTCCGCGATCGCAAAGCGAAAGAATTCGGGATCGAAATGATTGTTCACTCGAATCAGGACGGTATTGACCAAGGGATCAACCCGTTTGATCATGGTTCCGCCTATACGGATATTATGAAGACCCAAGCATTGAAACAGGGTCTGGACAAATACGGGTTTACGGCTGCATTTGGCGGCGGAAGACGTGATGAGGAAAAATCGCGGGCGAAAGAGCGGATTTTTTCGTTCCGGAATAAAAATCATGCGTGGGATCCAAAAAGCCAACGGCCGGAAATGTGGAAGCTTTTCAACACACGAATTAATAAAGGCGAAAGCATTCGCGTTTTCCCGTTATCCAACTGGACCGAGAAAGATATATGGCAATACATTCGTAGAGAAAACATTGATATCGTGCCTCTCTATTTTGCCAAAGAACGGCCTGTACTCGAACGTGACGGCCACCTCATCATGGTGGATGATGACCGGCTGAAGCTTGAGCCTCATGAGAAGGTCGAAATGAAGAAGATGCGCTTTCGTACGTTAGGCTGTTATCCGCTTACTGGCGGTATCGAGTCGGAGGCGAATACGCTGGACGCAATTATTGAGGAAACGCTTGGCGCGGTTTCATCCGAACGGACAAGTCGGGTTATTGACCAAGAAGCGGCTGGAAGTATGGAGAGACGTAAACGGGAGGGCTATTTCTAACATGAAAAGTCTGCTTAAATTCATTACATGCGGCAGTGTAGACGACGGAAAATCTACCTTAATTGGACATATGCTTTATGATGCCAAGCTTTTGTTCGCCGACCAGGAAAAAGCATTGGAGCTGGATAGCCGGCTTGGCAGCCGCGGCGGAAAAATTGACTATTCCCTGCTTCTGGACGGATTGCTGGCTGAACGCGAGCAAGGGATTACGATCGATGTGGCCTATCGGTATTTTACGACGGATCACCGTTCATTCATTGTAGCGGATACGCCGGGACATGAGGAATATACTCGGAACATGGCTGTAGGCGCATCCTTCGCGGATCTTGCTATCATTCTTGTAGACGCAACCAAAGGGGTCATTATCCAAACGAAGCGCCATACCCGGATTTGCGCACTTATGGGAATTAAGCATCTTGTACTAGCAGTGAACAAAATGGATTTGGTGGACTTTGATCAACAGAAATTTGACGCTATCCGGGAAGAATTCCTCCAAATGACCGCTAATTTCCACTTTCAAAGTATACAGGTAATCCCTGTTTCGGCTACAGAAGGGGACAACATTACAAAAAAATCGCAGCATACCCCTTGGTATGATGGCCTTGCTTTACTGCCGTATTTAGAAAATGTGGATGTTCACACCAGCGAGGACACGAAGCAGTTTATGATGCCGATTCAACGCGTCTGTCGTCCGGACCATACGTTTCGCGGCTTCCAAGGCCAGATTGAGGCGGGAAGCATTGCAGTTGGCGATGAGCTGACGACGCTGCCTAGCCGTGAAAAGGCGAAGGTCAAACGCATTTTAGTAACAGACCAGGATCGGGATTCAGCCTTTGCCGGACAACCCGTAACGATTCAATTGGATCGTGAAGTGGACGTTTCGCGGGGCTGTGTATTCACGAAAGACGATCAAATCCAAGAGGCGGATAGCTTCACTGCCACGATTCTTTGGATGGATGATTCCGTACTGACTCCAGGTAAAAATTATTTGGTCAAGGTAGGGACGAAGATCCTGCCAGGTACCGTGACGGCGATTACGCATAAAATCGATATTAATACCGGAAATACAGTTCCGGCAGAGCATATTGTCAAGAATGAATTGGCAAAATGTGAATTTTCTTTATCCGATGACATTGTTTTTGATTCCTTTGAGCAATATAAAAGCATTGGCGGATTTATTCTGATCGATCGCGTAACCAATATGACATCGGCCTGTGGAGTCATTGACCAGGCTCTCCAAAAATCCGACAGCTCTGCACGGCTGGATACGGAAGTCACTAGAAATGTCCGTGCGGAACAAAAAGGCCAGAATCCATTAACCCTCTGGTTCACCGGTTCGATCTCGGATAGCTTGGCCGTTGCGAAGGAAGTGGAGAAACGCTTGGTAGCGACAGGCTACCACACGATGCTGCTCGAGCAGGGAGAATCGCCGCTCCCAATAGCGGAGGTTGCAAAATTGATGAACGATGCGGGACTTATCGCATTAGTATCCAGTGCTTCCCCCGAAAGTGACCTGGCAACTGCACGGGACATCCTTGGCAAAGACTATATCGAAGTCTTGGTAAGAGGTTTTGCAGGCAGATCGAGTACCGAAGCTGCAACTGGGAACCCGGAAATCGAAGTGGATACCACCAAGAATTCAATCGAAGAAGCTTCGAATTTTGTAGCAAAACGTGTTGTGAAATATTTAATCAGTCAGTAGTAACCTGCTTCAAGAAATCGAACTAACGAAAACGTCTTTGAAAAAAATATCCCTACATCAACATCAATAGTTGGTGAAGGGATATTTTTTGTCTCCGAATGTAGCAAAACAACCGTTTCAAGGGTTTCACGGCCCTGCCTAGGGTTCTCAATGCTGATCGTATGAAATTGGTGTTTATGCGTTAATCTTCAAAATCAATCAAATCGATAATCTTGCGAATATCGGTGATATTTAAGGCTTCAGCGATTCTTTCGATATGATTAAAGTTGATATTTTCCCGTTTGCCGTTAGACAACTCACTTAAGGCGGCATGGCGGACATCGGACAAGCGTGACAGCTCACGCAATGTAATGTTATATTCTTTAGCTAACTCGGAGATTTTCACAACCACTCTTTTTGACATTGTTCATCACTGTCTACCCGCGATTAACTTTACGCAAAAGCGTACCGTATAATGGATTTATTATGGGTATGCTTTTGCGTAATTATTCTTGAGAAATGGAGATTCTATGCAGGACTTTGTCTGCATTTCTTGCGTATCTCATCTGTCTTAATGTGAACTTAGCGCCGCCTTATTGTCGGCGTTTTTTGTAATACCGCAGTATACAGCAAATGCTGGCGGGCTTGCAGGATTCAATAAGGCTTTTTCTAATTTGGATTCTTTATTTCATTTCATTTCATTTCGTGGAGTGGAGAGAGAGTATGAGGCCAGGGAGTGACAGACAGAGCAGCAGTGGCTGTTTAGTTACTTCTCCTTAATTGGATGAAATTGTCGATATTTGTATTCATCGTATTACCTTTCATACTATAATAAGGAAGTGGATATTTCGCGCTAGGGGAGACAAATTATGGCTTACATGGTGCCAGAGACAATTCCAAGGAATGCAACTGCCGGGGAACGTGTTCTGTTCGAAAGCTTAAAAAATTATTTGCCGAGCGACTATATTGTCTATTATGAGCCGGAAATTCGGGGAAGAAGGCCCGATTTTGTCATTATCGGTCCTGACCTGGGTCTAGTGATTCTTGAAGTCAAGGACTATACGAGGCATACGTTATTCCAAGTGAATCATGATGAATGGAC
Organism: Paenibacillus sp. y28; assembly: GCF_037137075.1. Lineage (NCBI taxonomy): Bacteria > Bacillati > Bacillota > Bacilli > Caryophanales > Paenibacillaceae > Paenibacillus > Paenibacillus sp. y28. The sequence goes on along the minus strand of NZ_JBBBNV010000046.1, from coordinate 13,464 downwards.
GCTGCGGAATACAGCGGGTGAGCTGATTCGGACAAAAAGCCCTTTTAAGCAAGCGCGGGATAATGCGCGCCTGATCGAAAATCACTTAAAGAAAGATAAAAGCCTGGTCCGGGAGTCGGGCTCCCATTTAAAGTTTCCTTATGGCTTCGGAACTGTTTTTACCCGGATCAAGCAAGAGGAGTTTGTTAAGCTTGATTTGTTTCAAGTCATTGAGCCTCATTTTGTCCTGTGCAGAGATGAAATTGATCCTGACGAGGAAGGCTTCTCAGCAGATATTTTGAAAGAAAAGATTCATGGTATGTTTACTGTATGGAATCCGGGGAAGACCGTCTTGAGCGATGAAGATATTCAGGCGATCCGATTTCATTTATTCCCCGAGGTGCGGATTAGCGCGGAATATAGACCGGCAGTGCAGCATCAGGAGCAATTGCTGCTTTCCTTGCACAATATCAAGACGATGGACCTGCATCAAGAAAATATGGCGAAGCAGATTGGAGATAAGCATCGGCTTATACGCGGGGTTGCCGGCAGCGGCAAAACGCTTGTTCTGGCTAGCCGTGTTAAAATGCTTGCCAAGAATCATCCGGATTGGAAAATACTAGTACTCTGCTATGGTATTCCGTTATCCCGAAGCTTGAAGCAGATGATTGAGCGAAAAATGGAAGAGCCGGATGACCTTATGGAGCTTATTCTTTCTCCATCGGAGGCGACGCTCGATAAGTCTAACATAGAAGTGTACAACTTTCACGATTGGCTTAGAAATAAATTACAGATGAAGGATAGCGAAATCCCCGGTTTACTGGATAAATTGGCAAGGAACGAAGCCATTGTTCCATCGTATGATGCAATAATGATTGATGAGGGCCAGGATTTTGAGCCGGATTGGCTGAAGCTGTTAAGTCATTGCTTAAACCCGGCTACACAGTCCTTCCTTTTGGTTGAAGATCGAGCGCAATCGATTTTCAAAAGAAAGACAAGTCTGGCACAAGACATTGGACTCGATTTTCGGGGACGATCCAAGATTTTATCGATTAATTACAGAAATACAGCACAAATTGCCCAATTTGCTTGGGACTTCTACCAAGAGCACTCTCAATTGAAGAACAAGGTCCAACGCGCTTCAGTCGATGGGATGGAAATAATTCCTCCGCAATCTACAAAACGAAAAGGTCCAGAGCCGTTGATTAAAGGGTTTCGGGATTTTCAGGAGGAGATGAACTTTGTCTCTAAATCGATTATTTATTTGAATCAACAGAAAAACATACCGTATCAAGAAATTTGTATTTTATATCGTGTGAAAAATAATCACCGTCTTTCATATATAGATGAAATAAAATCCAGTCTGAACGGGCATGAAGTCCCCTTCACATGGATTACCGAAAGCGGGCAGGCGAAGCGGAGCTTTGTCCGTGATGCGCCGGCTGTCAAAATATCGACGATCGATAGTGCTAAAGGGCTTGATTTCCGCGCCGTTTTTATTGTCAATATTGAAAATATGCCCTTTCGGTTAGAAGAAGTAGAGGAAAGAGAAGTCTCTCTATTTTATATTGGAATGACACGGGCCTTGGAGTGGTTGTTTTTGACCTACAGCGGAGCATCTAAATTTACTCAGTATCTGGACGAGGTTTCGAGCAAAAGGAGCGAGCAGCCTCCATCTCATAAACAGCCTGGTTAGGGCGAACGAACTTGCGTGCCTTTTCCGAAATCAGGTTTAAACTACATGGGCGGTGAATAGGATGGAATTTTATTTTAAAACGGTCGGTGCAAAAGTACATCTTTATCGCGAGTCCGGCTTCTTTGATGATGATTTAGGCGAACTGCATGAAACCTTTACCGGAAAGCTGAAGACCCGGAAATTTTTTGGAGAGAATTTCGAGCTTGAAGATATTTCGGGATTATTTTCAAAAGGAGACCGGTATTCCATTAAGAGCACAAAGGGCCTAAATGGTATGTTGGAGAAAAAGAGTTTTAGCGATCGATACACGTTCAAAGAAACAGGAAGCACAGAAGGAGGAGAGTGAAACACAGCGGCGTGTAACATTCGCGGTTGATTCACAGCGACAGACTTCGTATTGCTGTCGCTTAGGCAGGGCTAGTTTAGTGGCTATGAATACGGCTGCTTTGCTCCTGAACGGGAGCTGAGCCGCGCAGAGGCGGTTATCATAGTCAATCGTCTGAGCGGACTTTCTACGCAGGGCAATCAGGTGCCGAGAGGATCGGATGTGCCCCAGATACATTGGACGTTCGGCGATATTCAAGCGGCCAGCTTGATTATCGGGCCTTCATGTTCCCACTATTCAGCTTTAATCCTCTAGGCGTATAGAAGGATAGGATAGACCAGGCAGCCTCCGGTCCGGTTATGCGGATTGAGGCTGCTTGGTTCGTTTATCGATTTTAATTTATGTGCCTGTCTGCAGCTCTACTAAGAATTTGCACGTTTGCCCACAGCACACATGGAGCCGGGCCTTTGCCGCAGCCGTAGCTTTAGTAGCTTTATGCCTTGGATGGAGCGTTCCTCGGCGGCAAAATTCTGGATGGTGCATTCAAAATGAGCTTCCGTCGGAAGTGGTTCATTTCAAAGCATTCCTGGCTGATGCTCTTCTCTATACTGGTCAAGTTGTCCCGGACGATCAACGACATCCGATAATAATATTCGTCCGTAATTTTATTTCTTCCATTGTTCATGATCCAGAAGCGATACTTGTACGCATAATTGCTCGTATTAGGCTCAGTTATACCGGGAAAATAGGGATTTAGCCGGTTTATTTTCATCCCCCGCATCATACAATACACTATGTTGAAAACGCTAACATACCTGTTGTATGCATCAATGCTTCCAGTGTAAGAGGGGGCCGGGCAATGAAAACCCGTTTATGGTCAGAGCAGCTTGTCAAACAGCATTTCCCGCATTTACGGTATGTCAGGATTCGTACGGAGGGAAGAAACACCGCGGTTATCTATGCTTGGAATGACAGCCTTCAGCTGCCTGATCAGGATACACACCGCCTGAAGCATTTTGCCGGCGGGTATTTCCCGCAAGTTTGCTTTCAAGTCAAGCCCTATGATAAGGTCCGGTCTGATCGGGTGCCGCAGGCGAAGCCTCTGCCCGAACCGATTCTTCAGGCGGCTTTGGACAGAAAGCTGAATCAGGAAGGAATGATGGCTGCCGTCAATCGGCTGTTCCCGTGCGGCCTGCTTCATTTTATGAAGTACGATTCAACGACGGGAATTATTTTTTTCGGCTTTCATTCCATCACACACGTTCGGGAAGAGGATCGGACATTAATATCCGGCTATTTGGAGGAGCTCCTTCCGGTTGGCTTCATGTGCCAAGTGGATTTCTTTTCATAGACAGCAGCGGTGCCGCAACAGACGCCATCCGTTCCGGGAGAGGCGTCTGTTAGCATTTTAGAGGGGGTTCATACGGCGTGGATACTTTATGCACGATGCATTGCTGCTGAACGAGGCTGACCGGCCCCAATTTCATTCTGCTGACGATCCGTTGACCTCTAGCGTTTATCCGGCCATGAAGCGGACAGGCGGTTCGGCCTCATTCCGATGCCGGTCGGATGAGAGGAGCGGGCATTATCCGCCCTTCCCCGGAAAAGTGTATACTAGTCCATAGAGAGAAGGGAAAGCTTGTAACGGCCGAACACAAGATGAAGAGTAAAGAAGAATAGTGGAGGAATTGTTAATGATTGAGGTTGCAGCGGCAGTCATCGAGAACATCGATGGGGCCATTCTGATCGCACGGCGTAAACCCGGCAAAGCGCAGGAGGGGCTGTGGGAATTTCCTGGCGGCAAAATCGAGCCCGGCGAATCTCATGAAGCGTGCTTAATCCGGGAGCTCATGGAGGAAATGAATATCGCGATTCGTCCCTATACGTATCTAGGCGTAAATGATCATCGGTATGACAGCGTACATATCCGGCTTTTTGCATACAAGGCGGTGTATATGCACGGCAATCTGATGTTGAAGGATCATGATGCTTCTGTCTGGGTTCAGGCGCGCGATCTTTTACAGTATAACCTCGCCCCGGCCGACATTCCTTTTGTAGAAAAGCTGCTTCAAGCCGAGGGAACATGCTAGAATGCAATAGAGAGAACGGGGAGCTTGGCCGGCGACCGGCAGCTTCAAACTTAAACGATATGGAGGAAAACGATACGATGGCATTATAGAAATCGAACGCAAGTTTTTGCTCCCTCAATATCCGGAGGCTTTGATCCGGGAGGGGAAGCTGGTTATTCAATCGGAGCAGTATATCGCCCAGACTTATCTTGCAATTGAGGGGGATCAAGAGCTTCGGGTACGTAAAATAGAAGATATGCATTCCGGCGGGCTTACGTTTACGCATACCTTTAAGAAGGGCCACGGTCTGGCGCGTGAAGAAATTGAATATATAATTTCGGAAGGGCTGTACAGCCAGGTCATACAGGCTTTGGGTGCGATTCCGCTGACCAAAAAGCGCATAACAGCCGCATGGGGCGATACGGTTGTAGAGATAGATTGCTATGACCAGCTTGAATTGACTGTGCTGGAGGTAGAATTCGCCTCAGAGGAGGAAGCGGTGGCCTTTGCGGCACCGGAATGGTTCGGGAAGGACATCAGCATGGAGAAGCAGTACAGCAACAAGAAAGTGTGGAAGGACCTGCAGCAGAGCCGCTAGCTGGATAGAAAGGGAGTGCTGCTCCACATGCGCAGTATGAACATGGGCTTCCTGGTCTCACATGGCGGAAGCAATATGCAGGCTGTTGTTGATGCCTGTAAACAAGGGACACTGAACGCCTCGCCCCGTGTAGTGATCAGCAACAACTCCGGCTCGATGGCACTGCAGAGAGCTAGGAGGGAAGGGATACCGGGCTATCATCTGAGCGCTGCCCGTTTTCCCGATCCTGTCCTGCTGGATGAACAAATTTACAGCACACTGCGGCGACATGACGTGGATCTTGTGCTGCTTGCCGGCTACATGAAGCGGCTGGGGGAACAAACCATGAGCGGCTATGAAGGCAGCATCATGAATATTCATCCGTCCCTGCTGCCGAAGTTTGGCGGCGCCGGCATGTATGGCGGCAAGGTGCATGAAGCCGTTGTTGCCGCAGGGGAAACGGTGACAGGGGTAACGATTCACCGGGTTAGCGGAGAATATGATACCGGGGAAATTTTGGCCCAATGCGAGGTGCCTGTGTATCCGGGGGATACGGCTGACGCTTTGGGGGAGCGGGTGCTCAAGCGGGAGCATGAATTTCTGGTTGAAACGTTAATCGCGATAAGCGAAGGCCGCATGGGCTAATCATCCGGTCCGGGTAGAGCAAAATACACGGAATTTCCTACGCGCTCGGCCTATCCGCCTGAAATTACAGCAAAGACGCCTCCAAACCACGGGATATGTGGGCAAAGGAAGCGTCTTTTTTACACGATCTGCTCGATAAATTCCGTTATTAGTTCACTACGATATTTCCTTCTGCCGCGCAGGAAGAACCAACGGAATAGGCGCAGCTCAGCATAAGCTTGAAGCCCACTTCAGAAGGGCCCCAAGGGTAGTAATCCGTCAAATCCGATACATTCAGTGTATTGGAGTACGTATACTTGTCGTCATAAGCAACATAAGGGGACAGCCAGCCCGAATCGAGGACGATACCGCTGCTGTCTTGAAGCTCCCAATAAACGTTGGTATACCCTTGGTTCCCTACATAATAGGAAACGGATGAGCCGTAGTAAGGCCCGATGGTGTGTTCACTACCGCCGGATACGGATATCCAGTGGTCCTCCACGGCCAAAGCAGGCATTGCAGCAGTAAACAGAGATACGGCGATCAGGAGAATCGTGAGTAAACGTCGAGTTTTGTTCATCATTTCATTCCTCTCTATTCGTTTGTTTTCAAACATGTGATTCGGCAGGCTGCTGCTGCTCGTTGCTCCTCCCCTTTGGGTGCGAGATTTCTGGAAATGAAAATACATATATCCCCTTTTAAAAGGATTATTTCCAGAGTGCAACCCCATGATAGCATGGGGGCATATGCCGGGAATATAGGTGATTTGCACTGATTTTATCTTAAACAAGGGTGACTTTCCGCCGCGCCTAGTTTCGAATTTCCGGCAGCTGCTTCCCCTGCCAGCGAGCGTAGGGACTAGAAGCAGAATGGATTTGCCCCCAAATATGACCTTCAGCTGGGAATAGGGGACCATTTTTGGATTGGATGCTAAAACAGGAACATACGTTTTCGTTTTATCCGTGCTGTTTTGGAATCATTTCGGCAGCTCATTTTGGAGGTGGTGTCCTTGCAGGTGCAGCAGCTGGTTCTAGGATAGCGGCGTAAGCTTTTAGGTCGTAATACTTTTACCCTGTTCATTTGGCGGGAAAAAAGCGATGATATAGAAGTGAAGCCGGCACGGTGCTGCTGGCGGATCGGAATCATGGAGGCGCTCGGATGGGCTACTTCGCCTTCCACGCGACATGGTTGATGCCGGACAACGGAGCCGCTCAACCAGTCAGTGCCTATCCGTCTTTTTCCTCCGTGATTAAAACAGATGATTTTGAAGCTGAAGCGAGGCGCTAGGAAGGGCTGCTTCGTCTGTTATGGGAATGGAAATGAACGTGTTCGAATACGAACACAAGCCGCCTTTTCGTTTCTTCCTCGCTTCGTTTACAGAAATAATGAAACAGGAGGCCGATGAGCATGGTAAGCAACGGATACGGATTAAATTGCGCAAAGCTGCCAAACGAAGCGATTGTAATGCCAGCTGTGGCTTGCTTCAGCTCATGGGCCTTCCCGGATTATAGCGGATAACTGCGAGGCGGATTGTTTATGCCGCTTCGTGTCCGCCCTGTTATCACCGGCCATGGCCCCTGTGCCCATGGTCTTTTTTTACACCTGCATTAAAGGTTGCTTCATTATGACAAACGTGCTGTGAATATAGCGGAGGGGTGAGACAAATGCCTGATTATCAACAAATCATACGAAGCGAGCTTCAAGCCATTGAACAGCAGGAGCAGGTCCGCATCCTGTATGCCTGCGAGTCAGGCAGCCGGGCCTGGGGATTTCCCTCGCAGGATAGCGACTATGATGTCCGGTTTATTTATGTCCGTCCGGTTGAATGGTACTTGTCCATCTTTGAGAAGCGGGATGTCATTGAACGGCCCATCAGCGATTGGCTTGATATACATGGCTGGGATTTGCGCAAGGCACTTGTTTTGTTCCGCAAGTCCAATCCTCCCCTGCTGGAATGGCTGCATTCTCCTCTCCCTTATTATGAGCGGTACACAATAGCGGAGCAGATTCGCGGCATGTCGCCATTTACTTTTTCGCCGAAGTCGTGCATGTACCATTACCTTAATATGGCGAAGGGGAATTATCGCGATTATTTGCGCGGCGAGCAAGTCAAGCTTAAAAAATACTTCTATGTGCTCCGGCCCATCTTGGCCTGCGGCTGGATTGAAGCTTACAACGGGATGCCGCCGGTGGAATTCGATAAGCTGGTGGAAGCATTCATTCCGGCAAACAGCGAACTGTTTGCGGTCATTCAACAGCTGCTGGCCCGCAAAAAATCAGGGGATGAGTTGGATTTGGAGCCGAGGGTCAACCCGATAAACCAGTATATAGAGGAACGTATGGCGTATTTTGAGCAAATCGCTATCAACATGAGACCATCCGGGGACAGTCAGGACGAGCAGCTGGATAGTCTGTTTCGCTCGGCATTACAGGAGGTATGGGGCTAAGGAGGTAACCATTTGTTTCTGCTGGCTGCTCGGGAACGAAGCGGTTACACGAACAGACGATGGGCCCTCCATCGTGGAACAGTCCCCCACAGTCACAGCTGAGGGCAACTATGAAAACGAAGGACATTTGTTAATCAAGGGGAAGATGAAGCATGGCCATTATTCAATTAAAATCGACCAACCCGCAGCTTTCTTTTATTATCAAGAAAAATCCGGATTCCGGCATGATTCTGCGGGCGGTGCGCAAAGGGATGGCATACGGGTGGTACGCCGACCCTTCGACGTTTAACGTGTATTTCAAGGATGCGGACAATGAGGTCTCCTTTAAGCAGCACGAACAGGAGCAGTTCGAATATTTGAACGTATCCCGGTACAACACGCCTCTGTTTCCGCTAAGCGCGCTGAATGAATTTTTCTCGGCGCCGCTGAAAGCCCGCGATGAACGGGATACAGACGGGTTCGAGCATACGCTGTTTATCAACATGCTTCACATTGAACTCATCCGTTATGTTGAATTTTTTGAGAAGCATTTGCAGGACTTCTCGTTCGAGGTGCAGCATCAAGCGCACAAAAGCTACTCCCTGACCATCAAAACGAACACCAGCCTTTATCATCTTTTGCATGTAGTCAGTGTGCTGTGTCTGTTCTTGTCCATGTTCGGCAAAGAGCACATCGATATTTCGGACAGCGTTCTGGATAAATACGTGAAGAGTGTCCAGGTCATAGATGCCCCGTTCTATATCCGCAGCTTGTTTGTGCGCAATTTCCTGACCTCCAAGCAGCGGTTTCGTCAATACAAGGACGCGCTGGAGCAAACGGGACGCTACGCCATCCATTTTGATTTCGGGAGCACGGCCTTTCAGCGGAGAAGCTATATCGGCAGTGCGCTTTCATTTGACAAATCGATACTCGATATCGGTTGCGGCGAAGGGTTCTATGCGCTGTCGTTTGCAGCGAAGCTGGAGGGCAGCTACTACGCAGTGGACACAAACGAACTGATGCTGGAGTCGGTTAAACGCAAGGCGGCCTCCAAGCAGATCGACAACATTGCGGTATATCGTTCCCTGGACTGCTTTTTGGAGGAGTACAATGGCGAACAGGTGGATGTCATTTTGACCGAGGTTATCGAGCATATGAGTCAGGATGAGGCCGAGGCGTTCATTCGGCACGTGCTGGCGCACGTTGATTTTGAACGTTTTATTATTACGACCCCGAATGCCGATTTCAACCCGTTTTATAGCTTAAGCGGCTTTAGGCATGAGGATCACAAATGGGAAATGGGCCGGACCGAGTTTCGCCGGTGGCTTCTGGCTGCTGTCGGACAATCGGGCGCTGCGGGTCTGCAGTGCGACTTCGTCGATATTGGCGATGGTGTTGGCGACATTTATACGACCCAGGGTGTTATTTTGACAAAAAGGAGGGGCTGACAGGTGGAGCTGCAAACAAAAGTGCATACGATTTTTATGATGATTGGATCGACAGAGTGCGGCAAAACAACCTTTGCCCGCGAAGTGTTAATCCCTCAGCTGCGGTTTGAAGATGAAACCAAAATGGTAAAGGCGAATGTCCAGTATTTGTCCTCCGATAGCATCCGTCAGGAGGTGCTGGGCTTTGAATACGATAAATACGATCAGGTGATGCTGGAGTCCAGCGCCCAGGCGTTTCATTTGCTTTTTGAAAAGTTAAAAATGGTAACCTCCTTTCCCGTCAACGCCGAATTTGTCGTGTTGGATACGACAGGACTGGCCGAGGATTTCCGGGCCAAGGTAAGGGAAATCGCCCAGGAAAACAACTATAACCTGGAAGTGATTTTGTTCGACTACCGGAAGCGGGAAGACTATTATGCTTCGGAACGATCCAAGAGATTGATTACTAACCACATTAACCGCCTGCGCAAGGACGTGCTTGGCTCGCTTGCCCGGGAAGGGTATGCGGCTGTCCATAAGGTGCGGTACAAAAACTTTTACTCTCCCGAGCAGCAGCTGGCGAATCCGGATTACAAGGTTGTCATTGCCGATAAGCAGGCATATCTGGACACCATTCTGCCCCATAACCAAAGCTATATTGTCGTAGGGGACGTGCATGAATGCCTGCCAGAGCTGAAGGGGCTGCTTACCAGCTTTGGTTATATCGTTTCTGAAGGAAGGCTGGCCGTTACCGACAAGGTCCGCGATACGAAAATCATTTTGGCCGGGGACTGGATTGATAAAGGGAACCATACCAGCGAGATGATTCAGTTTCTGTATGACAACCGGGCGCATTTCTTGCTGGTGAAAGGTAATCATGAGAATTTTGTTTACAAGTACATTCAGGGCGAAATTAAGGGCGCTGATCAGGAGAAGGTGCATGCCTACTTTGATTCGACAGAAGTGCTGTTCCGCGATGAAGTCCTGTGGGGCAAGTTTGAAGCGCTGGTGTCGGCTTCACAGCCGTTTTACCGGTTTAACGGTGTGCAGGGGCCGTCCTTCTATGTCACCCATGCGCCTTGCAGAAACAAATACATCGGCAAAATCGATATCAATTCGGTTCGCCATCAGCGTAATTTCCGAATTGACCGGAGCGCTCCGCTGGAGGAGCAGCTTGCTTTTTTGACGGAGGAGGCCGTCAGCAATTATCCGTTCCATATTTTCGGCCATATTGCGGCGCAGCAAAGCTTCCGGATTAAAAATAAAATTCATATCGACACCGGATGTGTCTACGGAAATGTGCTTACTGCGGTAAAAATTTCGTTTAAGCCGTTTATGAAATCATTCAAATCGGTCCGTGCGGCGGTGAAGGATGAGCTTCCCGTGCTGTTCAAGGCTTCCCGCAAGGTAGCGGTGCAAGAGCTGAGCGAGGACGATCTTCGCCGCCTGCACTACTGCTCCCGGAACAAAATTAACTTTATATCGGGAACGATGTCCCCGTCCGATAAGGACGAGCCGCACCAGGAGCTGGAATCGCTTCAGCGGGGCCTGGATTATTTTGCCGAGAAGGGCATTAGCCGGGTTGTTCTTCAGCCGAAATACATGGGCTCCCGCTGTAACATTTATTTGCATCAGGATGTGGAGCAGTGCTTTGCCGTCAGCCGCAACGGATACAAGATCAAGCAGGTGGATTTAACGGAGATTTATCGGGAGCTGCTGCGCAAATTCGGCGGTTATATGGAGGAGCGCCACATCACGATGCTGATTTTGGACGGGGAGCTGCTGCCGTGGAAAGCATTAGGCGAGGGATTGATTGAACGGCAGTTCAACCCGATTGGGAGGGCGCTTGAAAGCGAGTTTGCCTTTTTGCAGGAGAATGGCTTTGAGGATGCGTTTCAAAAGCTGGCAGCAGGGTATGAGGCCAGCGGGTTTGAAAAGGATCAATTCCACCTGCCCAAGGCAGCATTAAGTGACAAATACGGCTCCAGCATATATCAAAACTACAAGCATCTCCGTGAGATTATCGGGACCTATGTGCCGCTTGATGTGCATATGAAAGCCTATGAAACGTATAAAAAGCAGCTGGATTTGTACGCACAGGATGAGGCTTCCCATTACAAGCCTTTTGCTGTTCTCAAAATCATTTATGCCAATGGAGAGGAGGAGCAGCCGGAATGGAGGACTTCGGACATGTACAGCTTTTTGTCGGAAGACGAGTTTATTGTTTTGGATTTGGATTCACCGGACAGTAAGGAGCTGGCTCAGAATTTTTTTGCCAAGCTGACCGTGGAGCAGCGGATGGAGGGCGTCGTCATCAAGCCGGAGGACCCGCAAAGCAGGGGTGTGCCGTACATGAAGGTGCGCAACCCGGAGTATCTGTCAATCATCTATGGATACGATTACCGGTTTCCGCACAAGTATAGCAAGCTGCTGAAGCAAAAAAACATCCAGCGAAAGCTTCGTACGTCATTAAACGAATACCGGCTGGGCCGAAGCATGCTGGCGGTGCCGTTTCATGAGATTGCCCCGGATCACCAGGGCTACCAAGAAGCCGCAGCTAATTTATTGTTTGAGGTGGCCGGAGAAAAAGAAATCGATCCGAGATTGTAGCCGGAGCGTCCATGAGCCGTTCGATTTGTCAGCATGCTGGCGGATGGGCGGCCTTTTGGCGTACAGCCTTCAACTCGCGGCGTGAATTGCTTGACCGGAGCACCGCACGCATTTTCTATATCAGATTGGCGAGAGAAACCGTGTCTCTAAATCTGCTGGCCGTACAGCCTGTCAGCTCGAAGGTTTGCGTTTAAGCGCCGGAAAGAGCTTTAAGGTGAAATCGTAATACTTTTACCCTGTTCAACCGGGCGTTTATCGGCGAAAATAAGCTTGTGAGGCAGAAGTCTTCAAGGTCCTGCATCACTGATGAAAATCATGAATGAGGCGTTTGGAAGGGCTACTTCGCCTGTTAAGCGACGTGTCGCCGGTTCGAGTCCGGCTTTTCCCGCAAGGGAGAATAGCTCAGTTGGTAGAGCAGTTTTGTACCTTTCCGCCTTTTTCCTCATTCATGTCTTTTAAATTTGAACAACTAACTGCAGTCTATCCGTCAGATTAGATCATTCACTTACTCCAGGCTGAGCCATTCGATAACGAAATGGTTCTATGCTGGAATATCATATTTTCTAAAAAAACAAAGCGAGGCCAGAAAGCTTGCGGTTCCGGCTAGAAGAGACAAGGAAGGGATAGTATGCAGCTCGGTGAATGGAAGCGATTAATAAAGGACAGCGATAATATTGTATTTTTCGGTGGCGCAGGCACGTCCACGGAAAGCGGCATACCGGATTTTCGTTCAAAGGCCGGGCTGTTTCAAGCGAGTGGCGGCAAGGCCTCGCCGGAAGAAATATTGAGCCGTGATTATTTTATGCAGCACACAAAGGCCTTCTATAATTTCTATACGTCCAAAATGATTTATCGTGACGCGCGTCCTAACGCGGGCCATTATGCACTGGCCGAGCTGGAGCGGGTAGGCCGGCTGCGGGCAATCATTACCCAAAACATCGACGGCCTGCACCAGCAGGCGGGCAGCAGCAATGTTCTGGAGCTGCATGGCTCCGTGCATCGCAATCATTGTATGGCCTGCCAGCGTTTCTACTCCTTGGATCAAATGCTTCAAGCAGCAGGGCCGGTGCCTCATTGCAGCGTGTGCAGAGGGATTATTAAGCCGGATGTTGTCTTGTACCAAGAAAATTTGGATTTTGAGCTGCTCGGACAGGCGGCATCGTATATTGAGCAGGCGGACGTGCTGATTGTTGCCGGAACTTCATTGACGGTTCAGCCTGCCGCGGGTTTAATCCGTTACTATCAAGGGAATAAATTTGTGCTCATTAATAAGGGGGCAACTTCGTATGACGGGCGAGCCGATTTTCTCATTTCCGACAGTATTTCCGCCGTTCTTACAGCGATTGTGACAGACTAAATCAAATAAATAATAAAAAAATCGAAAAAACAGTTGCAATTTAATTCTAAACATGATAAATTGTAATTCCGCCGGTTGATTCACATGAAATTGATTTGAACCGACAGCGGTCGACAAAAAAAGCACTTGCACTTTTGAAGTCGATGTGGTAAGATGAAGTTCCGGTCGCGAGAATGAAAAAAACGAACGGCCGTGAATAAAAGAAGTACAAGCCTTGTTCTTTGAAAACTGAACAACGAGTGAGAAGGCAAATGAGATTTTAAAAATCTCGTCAGCAATGCAATATTGAGCTAATTCAGCTTAACAATAAGCCCTGTGAAGGGCACTTTATTGGAGAGTTTGATCCTGGCTCAGGACGAACGCTGGCGGCGTGC
>NZ_JBBBNV010000045.1:0-22141 GCF_037137075.1 Paenibacillus sp. y28 | reverse complement strand
CAATTCGCCCGCCCCTTGAGTAAAGAGGAGAAGCGCGTGTTGGCCAGTCTCGGTTTGGATGAATCGGTTTACCTCGGCTAACTGAATCGACTTGCCTCAGCGATGGTGTTGCTTCTGAAGCCATCGTTACACCCGTTTAACGGCTTGCTGACCCCCAAAAAAGCCATTCGCTACCACATGATCAGGGTGCGGAATGTGAGTTTGAACGTCCTGGGGATTTGTTGATGAGGCCATAGCTGTTTTTTCTGCCGAATGGCCATGGTTCCCGTATGCTGGTAACTGATGACTGCGGTTTGCAGCAGGAACCATCAGCGTCATGGAGGCAGTAGCCGCGCCGCGTCCGGCTCCCTTTTTGGAGTGCTTGGGCCGGGACGTGAAAGGTTCGTTGTGCATGTTAAAAAAATAACAAAATGGTGTAGAAAATTCGTAGGATAACATCGAATTATGTCGAATAGTAGGAGAGGGAGAAATAATAAGGGGGTATTCCCATGTGGAAATATCGTAAAGCCGGCATTGCGGTAAAATTAATTACCGTCCTTAGTGTATTGATGATCTTTGCATTCGGCAGCATTGTCACCATGAATCAACAGGCCCAGTATGCCAGCAGTTTGAAGCAAAGCGAAATCAACGCAAGACTGGAAATCGGTGAAACGGCGGATAGGATGCAGACGAAATTTAATCGTGTGTTTGCTATGCTGGATACGTTCGGGATTACACTGATGCAGATGCGCGACAGAGGTAATCCGGATCGAGAGCACGTGGTAGACTTGCTGAAACGACTGCTTGCCGACAATACAGAGGTTTTGGGCGTATATACTTCATGGGAGCCCGATGCGTTCGATAAAAAGGATCGTGCCTTTGTCAACCGTACGGTCCATGATGATGGTACGGGAAGATTTATTCCCTATGTGGCTCGTCTAGGAGGAGAGGTTGTTGTAGAGCCTCTTAAGGACTACGAGTCCAGCGACTACTATACCATGCCGAGAAAAACGAAAAAGCCGGAGCTGATAGAGCCATATATGTATCAGGTGGGCAGCAAGGAAATGGCGATCACGTCCCTGGTTGTGCCCCTGCTTGATCCGAGCGGACAGTTTCTGGGGATTGTCGGGGCGGATATCGCGCTGGATACCCTGCAGGAGCATATTCAAGCTGATGTGCGCTCCTACGGGGGGTACGGTTCAATTATTTCCTCCGCAGGGACCTATATTGCCAACGGGGCGCACCCGGACAAACGAATGAAGCCTTACAGCGATACGAATGACAAGGAAGCGCTGTGGCAGCAAGCATTACAGGGGACCACCGTGCTCCAGACCAAGGATGATGACGGACAAACTGATGTCATGCGGATTTACATGCCGATGAAGGTACAGGACATTCAGCAAACCTGGCATGTTGAGGCTGTTATGCCAATGTCACACATTTTGGCTGATTACTATGAACAACTGTATCGTTCCTTGTGGCTTGTTTCGGGCTTCATTGTGGTCATGATTCTGGTTGTGATTTACACCATCCGGCGGATGGTGCTGATCAGCATCAAAGCCGTCATTCAATTGTCACAAGGGATGGCGGACGGGGATTTTACCCAAACGCTGAAGGTATCGTCCCGCGATGAGTTCGGCCAGATGGCCGCCGATTTTAATGAAATGGTTAATAAAGTGCGGGCGCTGTTGAGAACGGTCGGCGATCTTGCCATGTCGGTGGGTGCGACCTCTCAGCAGCTATCGGCAAGCGCAGAGCAAACCAGCAGTGCGGCGGAGCTGATTGCTTCTTCTATAGAAGAGGTAGCGACGGGGGCGGAAGCGCAGCAGCATGACGCTGAGCAGCTTGTACGGGTCATGACGGAAATGGCGGTCGGGATTCAGCGAATTTCGGAAGCGTCGTATCTGATTTCCGAATCGTCCCAGGATGTTACGGCCAAGACGGTTCAAGGCAATCAAATGATTCAACAGGCGGGTGAACAGATGGGGGCCGTACAGGTCTCGGTAAGCCAGTCCGCCGCAGTGGTGCACAAGCTGGGAGAGCGATCTCAGGATATTGCCCGAATCGTTACTGTCATTAGCGATATTAGCAATCAGACCAATCTGCTCGCGCTGAATGCGGCAATCGAAGCAGCCCGCGCAGGCGAGCAGGGCCGCGGCTTTGCGGTGGTTGCAGGCGAAGTCCGCAAGCTGGCGGAACAGACCACCCGGGCGGCGGAGCAAATCGGCACAATGCTTGCAGAAATTGTGGCTGAGACGAAGCTGGCGGTGGATGCCATGAATGAAGGCACTATCGTGGTAGAGCGGGGCAGCCGGATCATGGCGGACAGCGGCAGTCTGTTCCAGGCCATCACGGGTGAAATGGAGCAGGTCAGCCGTCAAATTGAAGACATGTCGGCAGCCGCAGAGGAGATGTCGGCAAGCTCCGATCAGGTGACAGCGACAGTGGAGCAAATGGCCCGTGTCGCCTCGGAGGCTTCCGCCAATTCCCAGCATGTAGCGGCCTCCTCCGAAGAACAAATGGCGACCATGAAGGAGATATCGGCTTCGGCCGAAGCGCTGGCCGGTATGGTTCAGGAGCTGCTGACACTGATGGGCCGGTTCAAAATATAGCCGCTTGTTGTTGACGGACAGGCTTCATACGCTGAATGCATGCGGTCGACCGACCGCCGTCATGCAGCGAAACACCGCGCGCTGGGAGCTGCGCGCGGTGCGGAAAGCCTTTTGCAAGGGGCCTATCTAGAAATATATCAAATGGGTGTGCAGCGTAGACAAAGCGGTAGTAAGGGTGTATGATGGCAGGTAGACAACTGTATACTCGAGGAGATAGGTGCTGTTCCGGAAGCTCAGGCTTCCGCTCGGCTTAATAGGGAAGTCCGGTGCAAATCCGGTACGGACCCGCCACTGTGAGAAGCGTCAGGCTGCATTGATTTGCTGCCGGCACATCCGCCGATGTTAGCCCACTGGGACAACCCGGGAAGGGATTGGCGATGCGGCTTCAAGTCAGGAAACCTGCCTATTTCAACAACACCGCCAGACCTACGGGGGATTTGGGGAGGTGTTAGGAGCGGCTTCGTCGGCCATGGTATGCAGCTTTGCTGCAGCGCCCTGCGCTAACTTGTGGTTTTCGTTCCCGGCAGCGGCAGAGCTTGGGTTGTGTCTTGCCGGATTTCCGTTTCATGCAGGTGCCGACCGCACGCTGGATGCAAGCGTATCGCCACAACGACCAATAAGCATTTCTAACACCTTTGTTAGAAGTGCTTTTTTTCATTTATAAAAAAAACCATCTCTCGTCCGCTCGTCCTGCCGTGCTGCCGATTCCCATTCGGCTTGTACACCGCCGCCGTTTATCCGGGAAAATGGGCAGCTCGGGGATTGCGAACGGTTTTTGAGAAGCCGGACGACGGGGCAAGCGAGTCGCCAGGCGGTTCTTGACCGGGGATGCCGAGGCATAGGCTAGTCTTAGAGAAAAGGAAGCCTGAAGGCGGGGATACAAGCGGCGGAGCTTCGGGGGATGAGCGTATTGGCTGAAGGGATTTTACAGCGGAACCATTCTTTATCCTGATGAGGGCAATCGGGCTGGAGCTGCAGGCGGCCTCATCGCTGCCCGAGCCATCCGGCTGGATTGGAAGCCCCGTTTGACCGGGAGCTGCTGCTTGTTCACTACACCTCTAAATGATATAGATGAAGTTGATTTGGCTTTTTTGCACAGCAAACAAAGGGAGAAGAGAAACGGAGGGACTCACAAATGGCGGGAAAACTGCTTGTCGTCGGATTCGGTCCAGGAAGCTTCGAGCACATGACAGAACGGGCCCGGACGGCGATTTCAGAAAGCGATGTGGTCATCGGGTACAGTACGTATGTTGATTTGGTACGGGATTTAATCGGGGAAAAAGCAGTGGTGCGTACAGGTATGACCGAAGAGGTCAGCCGGGCTCAGGAGGCGGTACGGCAGGCTGAAGCGGGCAAAACAGTGGCCGTCATTTCCAGCGGCGATTCCGGCGTATACGGTATGGCCGGACTTGTGTATGAGGTGCTTGTGGAGCAGGGCTGGCGGCGCGAAGGCGGCGTGGAGGTGGAGATTGTCCCCGGCATTTCGGCGATTAATTCCACGGCTTCCTTGCTAGGGGCTCCGGTGATGCACGATGCATGTACAATCAGCCTCAGCGACCATCTGACGCCGTGGACGTTAATTGCCAAGCGTGTCGAGGCCGCGGCTGCGGCCGATTTCGTCATCGCGCTGTACAATCCGCGCAGCGGGCGGAGGACAAGGCAAATTGTAGAGACGCAGCGCATTTTGCTGCAGTACCGGCACCCGGATACCCCGGTCGGTATTGTCAAAAGCGCCTACCGTGACCGGGAAGATATTACAATAACTACGCTGGCTAACATGCTGGATCATGATATCGGCATGCTGACGACAGTGCTTATCGGGAATTCGTCTACTTTTGTTTATGACGGCCTGATGATTACGCCGCGCGGCTATCAGCGCAAATACACGCTGGGGGCCGAGGTTCAGCCGCTGCGGCCGCATGAGCGTCTCCGCAGCGAGGCCGAGCCATGGGCGCTCGCGCAGTCTGAGGCGCAGCCGTGGAGCGGAGCGGGGCAAGCGCCGAGCGGCGGTGCGGCAGGAGCTGCCGTGGCTGTCGCGCCGGCTCCCTCCGTACCAGAGCAGGTGCTCCCTGATGCGGTATCACTGGCTATGGAGGCCCTGTATTGTGTGCAGCGGAGCAGGGGAGAAGCCTCCGAGATGGACCTGTTCATGGCGGGAATTCCAGGAGCGGTTACGGCTGCGAGAGAGCCGGAACCGGCCCCTTTGTTTGAGCTGGCGGTGAGCCCGGGGCTTGCCATCAAGCGGTTTACCGCGGTGCAGATGATGTCGCTGGCCGAGCTGGTCGGAGAAGAAGGCGAAATGGAGTATACGCCCCATCATCAGCTGCTTCTGCGCATTCCCACCTGGGAGCCGGAGCGGGTTACGGCGCGCTTGAGAGCGGAAGGCTTCCTGCTCTCTCCCATTGGAGATGTCGTTACGATGAAGGCATGCGATTTTTGCAATCTGGAAAAGGCCGAATCCGTTCCGTACGCCGAGCGGCTGCAGGAACATATCGGCGGCCTGAAGGTGCCGAAGGAGCTAAAAATCGGATTTAACGGGTGCGGCATGGCATGCTACAATGCGGTGAATGAGGACATCGGCATCGTATTCAGACGGCAGAAATTTGACTTGTTCCTTGGGGGCAAGACGGTGGGCCGCAACGCCCATGCCGCACAACCTGTAGCTGAAGGTGTGGAGCCGGAAGACTTGGTCGCTACGGTTGAACGCATCGTGAAGCAGTATGCTCAGCAGGGCCACCCGAACGAACGGTTCCATAAATATTTTGCACGGGTCAAAACTCTGGAGGGCTACACGCATCAAGAGGTGCCTGTTTTTAAAATCGAGAATGCCATCTGCGGCGACTAAAGTTGATGCTTTCATCCCCCTCTATTCGGGGGCGGTTAAGGGTGTAAGCTATTCATAGGAATGATTTAATAGTGAATAGGAGCCTATGGAATCATTGCATCCACACCATAGGCGGAGCATTCCAGCTAGCAGCGGATACGGGTTCATAAAAAGTGTAAAAGCGTTTGAATGATGGATATTCAGTCCGGCGGCTGAACATGGTATCGTTTTGTCGCCGGGCGAGGGGAGAGGATTAAATGGACGCGGTTTTGTTTGTTGGTCACGGCAGCCGGGATGCCGAAGGCAATGAGGAGGTACGGGCATTTGTCCGTGCGGTGGCGGCCGGGCTGAGCCAGCCGATTGTGGAGACATGCTTTCTTGAATTTGAAGCGCCCTCGATGCGTCAGGGGCTTGACCGCTGTGTTGAGCGGGGAGCAACCCGGGTAGGGGTTGTGCCCATTACGCTGTTTGCTGCGGGTCATGCCAAGCTGCATATTCCGGCGGCGATTGATGACGCCCGGCTGCGGCACCCGCAGGTAGCTTTCCAGTACGGACGCCCGATAGGGGTACATACGGAGGTATTGGATATTTTGGAAGCCCGGCTTCTGGAAGCGGGTGTGAATCTTCACGGAGCGGATGAGGAATCGCAGCAAGCGCTGCGCGAGACTGCCGTGCTGGTCGTCGGGCGGGGCAGCAGTGATGCGGATGCCAACAGCGAATTGTTCAAGATCTCCCGGCTGCTGTGGGAGCGGCTGAAGCTGCCTCTTGTTGAGACAGCCTTCATCGGCGTGACGGCGCCTCTGCTTGATCAGGGAGTGGATCGCTGTTTGCGGCTTGGGGCGCGCCGGGTCGTAATTTTGCCTTATTTCCTGTTTACTGGCGTGCTGATTCGTCGTATGGAGGATTTAATCGCCCAGTACAAAGAGCAATATTCACAACATGAGTTTCATCTAGCAGGCTATTTCGGGTTTCATCCCAAGCTGCAAACCATTTTGCGCGAACGGGCGGATGAAGCGCTGCAGGGTGCGGTGAAGATGAACTGTGATATGTGCCAATATCGTTTGGCAGCAGCACATGATCACCATCACGACCACGACCACGATCATCACCATCATGATCACGATCACCATCACGACCATGATCACCATCACCACGATCATGAGCACAATCATGACGAGCATGATCGGCATAATCATTCTCACGACCACGATCATCACCATCATGATCACGATCACCATCACGACCATGATCATCACCACCACAATCATGAGCACAATCATGACGATCACGACCAGCATGAACGTCCAAAAGCCGATGCGGAGTCAGCCTTGACCGGTTCCCCTGCGAAAAGGAGAGAGTGCTAATGAGCGACCGCGCGATTTTGCAGCTGGCCGGGACGAGCGATGCCCGGGCGCTGGCGCTTGAGCTGAAGCAGGCAGGCTGGGAACCGCTTTGCACCGTCGTGACGGAAAGTGCGGCGCACAGTCTGGAGGAGGCCGGGCTGAACCATCAGATCGGCCGTATGACCGCGGAGCAAATGGCGGAACTGGTGAGAAGCAAGGGGCTGAAGGCAATTGTCGACGCCAGCCATCCCTTTGCGGAAGAGGCCTCGCGTAACGCGATTGCGGCGGCTGAAGCCGCCGGAGTGCCCTATGTGCGGTATGAACGGGACAGCTTGTCCTTTGAAGCGAATCCGCTGGTTACCTTTGTCGATGACTATGAGCAGGCTGCGGAGCTGGCGGCAGGCAAGGGCGGGGTCATCATGCTGACTACGGGCAGCAAAACGCTGCAAATTTTTACGGAACGGCTGCTTGGGCTTCCTGATACTACCTTAATCGCCCGTATGCTCCCGCGCCGGGACAACATGGAGAAGTGTGAGCAGCTTGGTGTGCCCCAAAAGCATATCGTGGCGATGCAGGGGCCGTTCTCGGCCGAACTGAACACGGCTTTGTACCGGCAATACGGTGTCACGCTGATGATTACGAAGGAAAGCGGACAGGTCGGGGCCGTTGATGAGAAGGTGACAACAGCCCTTGCACTGGGAATTGAGACGATTATTATTGGCCGGCCACAGGTGGCATACGGCACCGTGTGCAACGATTTCGGGAGTGTGCAGCAATCGTTGACGGCAGCCTTGTCCGGAGCCTGAACACCATAGCGGCAGGAAAGCGATACTGATATAGTTATAGGGACGGTTGTCTTGACGGCGAGCTTGTGCAAGCGCGCAGACAGGTTCCGATGCTCGAAGGTAAGTAGGCTGCATTTAAGCAGCAGCTGCAGGTTTTTTGGAAGAAACGGGACAGAAAGAAGAGGAATCAGGGAAAAAGCCCGCTTACCGGGATATCCCCGGTTCAGCCAATATAATAGGAGGTGCGCGTTATGAGTATGGAGTTTCATACCGAGTTTAAACCGTTGACTGTACAGCCGCAGGAAATCGAGGAGCACAGCTTCGCCATGATTACGGAGGAGCTGGGAGAGCATCCGTTTACTGAGGAGCAATACCCCGTTGTACAGCGGGTTATTCATGCGTCGGCGGATTTTGAGCTGGGGCGCAGCCTGCAGTTTCATCCGGATGCGATTCGCGCCGGCATTAAGGCGATTCGCAGCGGTCAGCCTGTCATAGCGGACGTTCAGATGGTTCAGGTCGGAATTAGCAAGCCGCGCTTGGCGAAGTTCGGCGGGGATGTGCGCGTCTATATTTCCGATCCCGATGTAATGGAGGAAGCAAAGCAGCTGAATACGACGCGGGCCATTATTTCTATTCGGAAGGCGATTAAAGAAACCGAAGGCGGCATTTACGCCATTGGGAATGCGCCGACTGCCCTGCTGGAGCTGATCCGTCTGGTTAAAGAAGGGGCAGCGCGTCCAGGCCTTGTGATCGGTGTGCCCGTTGGCTTTGTATCGGCGGCGGAGTCCAAGGAAGAGCTGGCCAAGCTCGATATTCCGTTTATTACGAACCTGGGCCGCAAGGGGGGCAGTCCTGTCGCAGTAGCAACGGTGAATGCCTTGTCTCTGATGGCTGAGCGTGAGGCGCAGGCGGAAGCGGAAGCGGCGGCTAAGGCTTCGCAGGCGTAGAGGCGCTGTCTGGCGATGGACGACCTTACTGTACCACAAGCGGGAGCAGCGTCACGGGCGGATCATGAAACGGGCAAGGCAGAGGGGCAGCCATTAAAGCAAACGGCTGCTTCTCATGAGGGAGAACGAGCCGCAGATCAGTCGGATACGGGTGCGGCTGGCAAGGTCCAAGCAGGCGGTCCGCCGGCGGAGGCGGCCCCCAAAGCGAAATCCCGCAGCAAAGCGGAGGGAACGGAGCCGGAAGGAAAGCCGATGCGGCATGGCTATACCACAGGATCTAACGCAACCGCAGCGGCCAAGGCTGCCTTGATCGCGCTTATTGAACAGGAGCCGCAGACGGAAGCTACCATTGTTCTGCCGATTGGGGAGCGTGTGACGTTTTCCATTATCCGGTGCGAATACGATCAGAACCGCGCGGAGGCCGAGGTCATTAAGGACGGGGGCGACGATCCGGACGCCACGCATGGCGCGCGCATTATTACGGAAGTGAGCTGGTCGGAAGTACCGGGCATTGCTATCGACGGGGGAATCGGCGTAGGGCGGGTGACCAAGCCCGGATTGCCGGTGCCGGTCGGTGAGGCCGCGATTAACCCGGTTCCGCGAAAAATGCTGCGCACGGTTGCCCGCGAGGTACTGGACGAATACGGCATCGAACGCGGCGTTCGGCTGGTTGTCTCCGTCCCGGACGGAGAAACGATTGCGCTCAAAACCTTGAACGGCCGTCTCGGCATCGTTGGCGGTATTTCCATTCTCGGCACGCGGGGGACCGTTGTTCCGTTTTCCACTGCCGCCTACAAGGCCAGCGTGGCTCAGGCGATTCGTGTGGCGGTGCAGTGCGGCTGCCGCCATCTGGTCCTGTCGACGGGAGGACGAACGGAGAAATTCGGTATGGACATGTATCCGGAGCTGCCGGAAGAAGCGTTTATCGAGATGGGCGATTTCGTCGGCTTCGCCTTGACGCAGTGCAAGCGGCAGGGCGTAGAGAAGGTGACCATGGTAGGCATGATGGGCAAGTTCTCCAAGGTGGCTCAGGGCGTCATGATGGTGCATTCCAAAAGCGCCCCGATTGATTTCGGTTTTTTGGCCCGGGTTGCGGAGGAAGCGGGAGCTTCCCGGGAGACGCTGCAGCACATTGGCGAAGCGACAACGGCGGCTTATGTCGGCGATTTGATGCAGGAGCAAGGGCTGGGCGGTTTCTTTGAAGCCTTGTGCCGCTATTGCAACGAAGCTGCACTTCAGGAAACGAAGGGCGGCATGGACATTGAAACGGTGATCATTGCCATGAAGGGCGCACTGCTCGGGCAGGCACTGCTTGCAGACAGGACGGCTGCGGCAGCAAACAAGGGGGACGGACATGAACACGGTTAAAATTATCGGTATCGGCGACGACGGAGCGGCAGGGCTGCTGCCTCAGTACCGCGCCTGGATTGCCGAGAGCGACGTGCTGGCAGGCGGCGAGCGCCAGCTTTCCTTTTTTGCCGATGCCGGGAAGGAAACAGTGGTGCTGCAGGGCGGCTTGCGGGCCGCGGTCGAGCAGCTTCAGGCTCTTCACAGCCAAGGGCGCCGGATCGTTGTGCTGGCTTCCGGCGATCCGCTTTTTTACGGAATCGGCGGCTATTTGGCTTCCCGGCTGGAGGCGGAGATTTACCCGTTTCCGAGCTCAATCCAGCTGGCCTTCGCCAAGCTGGGGCGGGCCTGGCAGGATGCCTATGTGGCCAGTGTGCACGGTCGGAGTATCAAGGGACTGGCGCAGCGTATCGACGGGCGTGAGACGGTGGCCCTGTTGACCGACGAGACGAACAGTCCCGGCGCGGTGGCGGACTATTTGCTGTCCTTCGGCATGAAGGAATACCGGGCGTTCGTCGGTGAGCATCTCGGCGGGCGGGAAGAGCAGTGCGGCTGGTTCGAGCTGGAGGAGCTGCGGGAACGCGAATTTGCTCCGCTGAACGTATTGGTGCTTGTGCGCAAGCCGGATGCCGTTGTACCGAGCTGGACGCTTGGGATTCCGGATGAGGCCTTCGCCCAGCGCAAGCCGGATAAGGGGCTCATTACGAAGAAAGAGGTTCGGGTGCTTAGCCTCGCTCAGATGAACCTCAAGAACGACAGCACGGTTTGGGATATCGGCACATGTACCGGGTCGGTTGCCATTGAAGCAGGCCGGATTGCCCGGGAGGGTGCCGTATTTGCCATTGAGAAAAATGAAGGCGATTTGCAAAATTGCCATGACAATATGCGCCGGTTCCGGGTGGATTTGACGACAGCCCACGGCCGGGCGCCGGAGGGACTGGAGGCGTTCCAGGACCCGGATGCCGTGTTTATCGGCGGCAGCGGCGGCGAGCTGAAGGAGCTGCTGAAGGTGTGCTGCGGGCGTCTGAAGCCGGGCGGGACCATCGTGTTTAATGCAGCGACGCTGGAGAATCTGTATGAAGCGTGCCGTGCCTTCGGCGAGCTTGATTTTACCACGGAGGTGCAGATGGTCCAGGTGTCGCGGAGCAAGCCGATTTTGAACCTGACGCGCTTTGAGGCGCTGAATCCGATTTTTATTATTACGGCCCGGCGCAGTGAACCGGCTTCCAAGGAGGATACGCAGCATGAATAGCATACGAGAACACGGCACGTCTTTGGCCCAGATGCCGGACGCCGGAGCTGCCGGCGCCGGGGACGCTGGGACGCCTGTGCGCCCGGGGGTATTGTACGGGGTCGGTATCGGCCCGGGTGACCCGGAGCTGATTACGGTTAAAGCGTTCCGTATTTTGAAGCAATCGCCGGTCATCGCATATCCGCGCAAACGGATGGGAGCGCAGAGCTATGCGCTGACTATTATTGAAATGTATGTAAATCCTCGTGAAAAAGAGATGCTCGGACTGACGTTCCCGATGACCCGGGATCGCGAAGCGCTCAGCACGCAGTGGAATCAGACGGTGGATACAGTATGGGCCCGGCTGCGCGAAGGACAGGACGTAGCGTTCGTCACGGAGGGCGACCCGATGATGTACAGCACCTTTATTCACCTGATGCGCTTGATGCGGGAGCAGCATCCGGAGGTGGAGGCGCGGGTGATACCGGGGATTTCCTCCATGCTGGCTGCAGCTTCCCGGCTGGGACAGCCGCTGGCGGACGGCGATGAGCAAATCGCCATCGTTCCGGCCGTCGATGACGCAGCCGTGCTGCGCAAAGCGCTGACGGAGCATGACTGTGTCGTATTTATTAAAGTGGCCAAGGTGATCGACACGGTTCTTGGCGTGCTGGAGGAGCTGGGGCTGACGGAGAAGGCGGCGGTCTTGACCAAGGTCAGCTCCTCGGAAGAACAGGTATGGCTTGATGTGCGGGAGCTTGCCGGACGGGGCCTCGAATATTTGACATTGATGGTGGTGAGAACGCGATGAAGGTCACAATTATTGGCGCAGGACCGGGCGATCCGGATTTGATTACAGTCAAGGGGCTTCGGGCTCTCCAGGAAGCGGATGTCGTTATGTATACCGATTCGCTCGTGAATGACGAGCTGATTGCCCGGGCCAAGCCGGGGGCGACGATTCACAAAAGCGCCGGCATGGCGCTGGATGAAATGGTCGGCATTATGATTGAAGCGGTTCGGGAGGGGAAATCCGTAGCACGGGTACATACGGGCGATCCGTCTATGTACGGGGCAATTTTGGAGCAAATTGCGCTGCTTAAAAAAGCTGGTATCGGCTACGAAATTATTCCCGGCGTGAGCTCTGTGTTTGCCGCTGCTGCCGCATTAGGTGCCGAATTGACCGTTCCTGAGCTGACGCAGACGGTGATTTTGACCCGGGTCGAGGGACGTACGCCGATGCCGGAGCGGGAGCAGCTGCGGGATTTGGCCGCGCATCACAGTACGCTAGCATTATATCTCAGCGCGACGCTGGTGAAGAAGGTCGTGAACGAGCTGCTGGAAGCCGGATGGAGCGAGAATACACCGGTTGGGGTCGTGCAGCGGGCATCCTGGCCGGATGAAATTCGGGTCCGGACTACGCTGGCTAGGCTGGAGGAGGACATGAAAGCTCACGGGATCCGCTCTCATGCTATGATTTTGGCGGGCTGGGCGCTGGATCCGGCTCTGCATGACAGCGACGGCCACCGATCCAAGCTGTACGATAAAACCTTTACACACCGCTTCCGCAGAGGGGTGAAGGAATAAATGGCGGTCATTCAGCTGCAGGAAGGCGTGCTTCCTCAGGTTACCCCCTCCGGGAACATTGCAGTGCTGGCGATTACGAAGCACGGCGTACAAACTGCACGTAAGCTGCATGAATTGTTTCCGGCGTTTGATATTTATTATATGAACAAATTCGCCCAAGGCGATGAAGAAGAGCGGGGCTTCCAGTTGTTCGAAGGCAGTGTGCGTATGCTGTACCCGGCCTTATTCCCGGCATACCAAGGAATCATTTCGATTATATCCCTCGGAGCGGTGGTACGGATGATCGCTCCTTTGCTCATTGATAAAAAGGTCGATCCGGCCGTCGTCGTCATCGATGACAAGGCGGAACACGTCATCAGCGTGTTGTCCGGCCACTTGGGCGGGGCCAATGAGCTGACACGGGAGGTAGCGGCGGCGCTGGAGGCGCGCGCCGTGATTACGACGGCCTCGGATGTGCAAAAGACGATTGCGGTTGACCTGTTCGGCCGCCGATTCGGCTGGGTATGGGATTCGGCGGACAAGCTGACCCCGGTGAGCGCCTCCGTCGTAAACGAGGAGCCGGTGGCCGTGGTTCAGGAGTCCGGCGAGCCGGGCTGGTGGCCGGAGGATACGCTGCTGCCGGCCAATATCCGGGTCTATGCGGATATTGCGGAGGCGCTTGCGGCCAAACCGCATGGCGCGCTTGTTGTCTCTCACCGGC
This sequence comes from Paenibacillus sp. y28, assembly GCF_037137075.1. NCBI lineage: Bacteria > Bacillati > Bacillota > Bacilli > Caryophanales > Paenibacillaceae > Paenibacillus > Paenibacillus sp. y28. The sequence continues at coordinate 8,792 of NZ_JBBBNV010000045.1, read as the reverse complement.
TGCTGCAACCGGAGGAGCAGGTGATTTTAGCCAACGGTGTGCTGTATCGTCCCAAGGTTATCGTGCTCGGAATCGGCTGCAACCGGGGCACGGCGCGGGAGGAGATTGAAGCCGTCGTGAAGGAAACGCTGCAGGAGCTCCAGTTTTCCCTGCTGAGCGTAAAGGCAATCTGCACCATTGATTTGAAAAAGGACGAGGCCGGCTTGCTGGAGCTGTGCGAGCAGTATAAATGGCCGCTTGTTTGTTATACGCCGGCGGAGCTGAATGAAATGCCAATCGAAGCGCCGTCCGAAACGGTCTTCAAGTTCACCGGGGCTTACGGGGTAAGCGAGCCCGCGGTAAAGCGGTATATCGGGCATCCTGAGCTGGCGCTGGTGAAGAAGAAGAGCGGCAATGTGACGATCTCGGTCGGCGTGCTGAAGCACTAGCGCAGCGTCTACTGAAATTGTAAGGCGAAGAGGCAGTCTCATGCCTGCCGCCAAGGCTGATCAACAAGTGCATGGAAAAACAAGACGGAGCACGGGACAGGGTGGGACAGTGAAACGGCCGCCTTTGCAGACGGATTTACAATACATCCAAGGCTTGAAATGTAAAAAATCCGGCTTCAACAGCGAGCGGAGTTCTATTCCTTCGCAGACCGTTTTTCCCGCATTCAAAGGATGGGTTAAAGACGGAAATCCAACATGAATCGCGGCGCTCCAATAGAAAGGAAGGAATGCGAATGGCAAAGCGGCGGCTGATTATTGCCGGGACCGGCAGCGGGGTGGGCAAAACGACGGTCACACTTGGCGTGATGGCAGCCCTGCGGGCGAGAGGCTTAACCGTGCAGGGCTTTAAGTGCGGCCCGGATTATATCGATCCGACCTACCATACGGCGGTGACGGGCCGTCATTCCCGCAATTTGGACAGCTGGATGACGAATGCGGAAGCTGTCCGGGAAATTTACAGCCGTGCGGCGGCGGACGCGGATATTGCGGTTATTGAAGGTGTCATGGGATTCTATGACGGCAAGGATCCGCTCAGCAATACGGGCAGCGCAGCGGAAATTAGCCTGCTGCTGGATAGTCCGGTGCTGCTGGTCGTCAACTGCCAGAGCATGGCCCGCAGTGCGGCAGCGATTGTGAAGGGCTTCCAGGCACTGGAGCCCCGGGCGCGTATTGCCGGTGTATTCGCGAACAAAGTCGGAAGTGAAGGGCATTACAACATCGTCCGGGCCGCCATCGAGCAGGAATGCGGTGTGCCGGTCGTCGGCTATATGACCCGTGATGAGGCGGTTGCTATCCCTGAACGGCATCTCGGGCTGGTTCCTTCTGTGGAGCGTGGCGAGCTGGATGGGCTATTCAGCAGGCTTGGCGAGCTGATTGGGGCCAAAACCGATTTGGACCGGCTGCTGGCGATTGCGGAAGCGCCGCCTGTGGCAGCAGCTCCGCGATTGTTTGCAGGAGGCTTTGAACCGGATACGACCGGGGGTCAGGGGCATTCTGCAGCGACAGCGGAAGCGTCCTGCGGGCGTCCGGTAATTGCTGTTGCCAGGGATGCGGCGTTTCATTTTTATTACCCGGAAAACTTGGAGCTGCTGGAAGCGTCCGGGGCCCGATTGCAATACTTCTCCCCGCTTGCCGGAGAGACCGTGCCCGACGAAGCGTCCGGCTTGTATTTGGGCGGCGGCTTTCCGGAGGAATTCGCCGCTGTGCTGACCGGGCAATCTGCAGTCCTTGAATCGGTCCGAAGCGCGATTGAGCGGGGCCTGCCGACCCTGGCGGAGTGCGGCGGATTTATGTTTTTGACCGGTGCGATTGTGACCACTGACGGTACGCGCTACTCGATGGCCGGGCTGCTGCCCGGCGAGGTCCGGATGCAGAAGAAGCTGGCGGCGCTCGGCTACCGCGAGGTTCAGGGGCAGCCGGGCAACTTCCTGCTTGGCTCCGGGCTCCGCGCCCGAGGGCATGAATTTCACTACTCCACCTATCATGGAACGGAGGATCGTTCCCCGCTTGAGCCGGCCTACCATACGACAGGCCTGCGGGGCAGCAAGCCGGAGGGGATGCTGGCTTACCGGCTGGTTGCCGGCTATACGCATTTGTATTTTCCATCTGATCCGGAACTGGCCGCCCGCTGGGTAGAGGCTTGTCGCGAGTTCAAGGCAGGCGATACTTCCGGTTAACACCGTTTAGTGTACAAGCCGCGGAATTTGCCGCAACATAGGAAAAGAATCCTGTTATTTGGGATTCAAATCAAGCCGGGTCACTGGATGAGTGCGGCGCTGGCTGCGGCTCCGTTTAATCCGCTGGCTGCCGTTCCAGGCGCAATCTCAAGTGTGTGGCACAACACTTCGGGCCCCGTTCTGGCCCGCCTCGTTTGCCAAAAGAGAAAACAGCCGCTCTTAAACAAGGAGTAGTCGCGGGCTGATGATGAACTCCGCAGTTGAACTGCACAATCACGCACTTGCACTGCACAATCATACGTTTCCAAGCAAGCCGCCAAAGCCGCAATTTTGTGGGATGGCGGCTTGTTTTAGTACGCCCGGCGTGGGCGTCATCTCTATTGATGTCGGACCGGCTGAACAAGGAAAACGCGCCGATTAGACGGCAGCCCGCAGCCCGCAGACAACCGCCATGGAGCAGGACAAGACCCTCGTTTCAAAATAGCAACCCAGCAGCCGGTCAAGTAGCTGTAACGGGCTTTTCAGGGGATGTTCAGCTGATTTTAAGCCTCTCTTCAGTTCAAATTAAAGTCTCATTAAGGTCTATTGCTTACGATTGGTCATGACAGACGATTAGTAAATTATAGCAATGGGAGTGGGAAAATAAAATGAATATAAAAACAACGATTGGCAGCATCGTCATTGCAGCAGCAATACTGAGCGGCTGTGGGGCGCAGCAGGATGCAGCCTCCACTGATTCATCCGGCACAAATGCAGCGGCAAGCACGCCGGCGGCAGGGCAGGGGTCCCAAGGTCAAGTCCAAAGCGGCGCAAGAATGCAAATGAACGAGAATCAACTGCTGCTGATGACAACCTTCCGGTCCCTGATTATGATGGATAAGGCGGAAGGGCTAGCCATAACGAAGGATCAGGCCACGGCTATGCTGCCGATTGTACAGGAAGCGATAACCAAAAATGAATTGAGCGCGGAACAAAAAACGACGCTGCTTAAAAGCTTAACCGCCGAGCAGAACAAATACCTGGAGGAGAATGCGGCACAGATGCAGCAGGGGCAGCGAGGCGGTCAAGCAGGCCAAGGCGGTCAAGCAGGCCAAGGCGGTCAAGCAGGTCAAGGCGGTCAAGCGGGCCAAGGCGGACCAGGAGGTCAAGGCGGTCAAGCAGGCCAAGGCGGCCAAGCAGGGCAAGGCGGACCAGGAGGTCAAGGCGGTCAAGCAGGCCAAGGCGGCCAAGCAGGGCAAGGCGGACCAGGAGGTCAAGGCGGTCAAGCAGGCCAAGGCGGCCAAGCAGGGCAAGGCGGACCAGGAGGTCAAGGCGGTCAAGCAGGCCAGGGGGGACCAGGCGGCCAAGGCGGTCAAGCAGGCCAAGGCGGCGGCCGTGGCGGTATGAACATGAATGCAGGCAGCGAGCTGCTGCAATTGCTTCAAACGAAAACGGGCGAAACCAAAGCATAACTCAATATAGCGGATACTTCATGAAAGCCGGAACAGCAGACGATTGTTCCGGCTTTCAATATTTCGCGAAAGCCGAAGTCCCCGTGATAGAGGAAAATGGCTTTAATTGTCGAATCCTCTCTAGTAAGTGATGCGGGGTGACGGAGATGAAAAAAACGCTGTTCACAGTTCTTGTGGCGGTCGTGCTGATTTCCTACTTGATATGGGTGTTTATCGGCCGCCACGAGCAGGTGCTCATCAATCAGGTTTATGACTCTACGGAGGCGGAGCTGTCCTCCCAGGTCTCAGCGTTATCCTTAGCGATAAACCGAAAGGTGTCGCTTCTGCAGGGCTTCACCTCTTTTGTCGGCACTGAAGGTGATAATTTGCAGGAAGCGCGGTTTAATGCGTTTCTCGATGACTTGCTTAAATCATCGCGGGGGATTCTGAATACCGCGGTGTATTCGCAAGGCGTAGTCACGTTTGTTTATCCGAGAGAGGGCAATGAAAGTGTGTTAGGTTACCGCGTGCTTGAGGATACCGACCCGCAAATCCGGGCTGCGGTGCTTCGCACACTGGCAAGCGGGATGGTTTCCATCAGCGGGCCGCAGCAGCTTATTCAGGGCGGAACAGGTCTGGTCGCCCGGCAGGCCATTCTCCGTGAAGGCCATGAGCCGCTGCTTGTGGGCATGGTTCTCGATCTCGGACAGCTGTACACGGACGCCGATTTTTTTAATGATCGGGGAGCCGTTATTGCACTGCGCAAAATGGGCGGAGAGGTTTTCTACGGAAGTCCCGATTTGTTTGAGGGGCGGCATATTGAGCTGCACTTGCAATTGCCCGACGGAAGCTGGGAGGCTGCAGCCAAACCGCGAGATGACGATCTGCAAACGGTCAAAAACAGTATGTGGCTGCTGCGTGCAGTCAGTTACTCGCTGCTGCTGTTGATTGCATATTCCGTATGTCGTTTAATCGGAGTCAAGCGCAGGCTTCAGCAGGAGGTATGCTTGCGGACAACGGATTTGCAGAAGGCCAATGAAGAGATTTCGCAGGCCTACAAGCAGCTCTCAAACGCAGAAGGGGAGCTTCGACAGCAGTACGGGCTGCTGGAGCAGCGCTCCGATGCGCTGCAGGAATCTGAGCAGAAGCTGTTTCACCTCGCTTACTCAGACGGCTTGACGGGAATCGCAAACCGGGCCAAGCTGCAGCGTCATCTGGAAGAAGCCGTAGAGAAGCGGAAACAATACGATGGCGCAGTGGATACGGCACTGGTGTTGTTTGATTTGGATAGCTTCAAAACGGTCAACGATTCGTTTGGGCACTTGGTCGGAGATGAGCTGCTGAAAAGCATTGCCCGGCGCATCGAGGAAAGTGAAATTTCGTATCACCTGTTTGCCAGGATGGGCGGGGATGAATTCGTTATTCTCCTTCAGGCCGTGGGCGGAGTTGAAATGGTGAAGCCGGAAGTGGAGAAGCTGTTGAGCTTGTTTCAAGCTCCAGTTTGGCTGGACGGCTTCGAATTTTACGTCACACCCAGCATCGGGGTAGTCCTGTTCTCCGAAGGGGAGGAGCGGGCGGATCTGCTTCTGAAAAATGCCGATATTGCCATGTACAAGGCCAAGGCGGAAGGAGGAAACCGCTACCGCTTCTATGAAGCTTCCATGGCGGTAAATTCAGTGGAGAAGCTGAAGCTTGCCAGCGGGCTGCGGCATGCTCTGGAGCGGAATGAATTTGAACTGTTTTACCAGCCGCAGGTGGATAGCCTGACTGGCACGATTGTCGGCATTGAGGCGCTGATACGCTGGCGGCATCCGGAGCGCGGGCTTGTGCCGCCGGGGGAGTTCATTCCCATCGCGGAGGAGACCGGGCTGATTGTGCCGATGACAGAATGGGTCATCCGGGAAGCGTGCGGGCGCAATAAAGCATGGCAGGATGCGGGCTTTCCCAAAATAAAGGTAGCCGTCAATCTGCCGGCGTCGTTATTTTATCAGCCGCAGGTGGAGGAGCTGCTGCTTGGAATATTGTCCGAAACCGGATTGGAACCGCAATGGCTGGATTTGGAAATTACCGAGACAGTGCTGGTGAAGGATGAATATTTGGGTATCCTGATGAGTCTGCTTCAGCACGGTATGAGCATCTCGATTGATGATTTCGGCACACACTATTCGGCGTTAAGCTATTTGAAGCGGTTTCCGATAAGTAAAATTAAAATCGACAAATCCTTCATTGACGGCATTCACAGGGACGATAAAGACGAGGCCATTATCTCGGCGATGATTCTCGTCTCCCGTCAGCTGCAGCTGGATGTAGTGGCGGAGGGGGTAGAGACTGCCGAGCAGGTACGGTTCCTGCAGGAAATCGGCTGCTCTCACATTCAGGGCTATCATTATTACCGGCCGATGCCGACCAAAGAGCTGGAGCGAATTTTTCAGGCCCAAACCGTACAGGTAATGAACAAGCAGCGCTTGGAATAGGACATAGACCGTGGTAAAAATAAGGCGGCAGCCCTTCCTGGGACTGCCTTTTTTGCTGCATCTTCTAAACCGGTGATAGGGCTCATTCCCTGCTCATTAGGAAAACGGTGTGAGTTTAGGTCAGCCCAGATAAAAAAATCGAGTGTTTAGCTTTCATCGTTGGTTTGATTTCCAGAAGAGATAGCGGCCGTCCATATTGTTATGAATTGTCATCGTAGAGAATGCGTTATCATTCACCTTTTATAACATTGATTAACTTTCTGATGTCATGTACTTTGATGAATGAACGGGGCAACTTCGCTTCATAATAAACCATTTCTCCTCCTATATAGAAGTTTCCGATATCGTTATTCGGAGGGAGGAGACGATGGGGATGAAATGGAAATGGGTATGGTTCAGTTCAGTGCTGTATGTGCTGCTGGCTATCCAATTGCTGCCGATTCGGGCGTATGCGGCACCCGATATGGTGCTGAATCCATACAGGATGCCGCAAGCATTGCGGGGCAATCGAGCTTTACTGATGTGATGCAGACCGATTGGTATGCCGGTCCGATTGCCGCTGCAGTGCAGTATGGTCTTCTGGGCGGATATGAAGACGGCAGTGTTCGTCCCAATCAGGCCATTACACGGGAAGAAGCGATGGTCTTGCTGCTCCGGGCGATGAAGGTAATGAATATGGACACCAGTCTTGCAGCAGGTGAGCTGCAGCCGCTTCTGGAAGCTTTCCCGGACAGCGATAGTCTCCAAGGCTGGTCGCAGACGGCGGCGGGAATCAGCATCAAGTATGGGCTTATGGATGGGATGCACGGGGAAATCGTGCCGGATAAGCCGATGACTCGGGGGCAACTGGCTGCAGTTATTGTAAGACTGCTGGAGGCCGGTGGACGGATGTAATCATGATAATCCGTGTCGTCGTTATGGCGGCACGGACTTTTTCGGAATTATAATAATATTATGAATATTTAATTGACGAGGTAAATATTAGGATGTTATATATGAGATGTTTGGGTTTTGTTGAATGATGTTAAAGAACGTAAAAGGGCGAGTGAAAGCATGAATTTAGACTGGATCGAAGCTGGGCCTGAGCATCCTTTGCTGTTCCGGCTTTATACAACGGGAAGACAGCAGGAGGTTGAACATTGGGGGTGGGATGAAGCGCAGCTTCAGACATTTTTGCAGATGCAGTACCGTTTTCAGCAGCAATCGTATGCGATGCAGTATCCAGGCTCCCGGTTATATATTATTCAGCTGGACGGGCAGGATGCCGGCAAAGTGCATGTTGCCCAGACGGATGAGGAATGGGTGCTGGTTGATATTGCGGTCCTGCCGGAGCAGCGCGGATCGGGCATAGGTTCCCGGATTATCCGCCGTATTCAGGAGCAGGCCGCGGAGCAGGGAAAGCCGGTTCGGCTTACGGTTGCGGCCGGTAATCCGGCGGCACGGCTGTATGAGAGGCTGGAATTTAAGCTGGATTCGTATAACGAGCTGCATGCAGTGATGCGATGGTATCCGAAACAATAAGAAGGAGGCGAGCTTGGCTCAAGGGGACTGGAGCACGAGCGGGAAGAAGAGTGCAGCGGCCGCTTTTCGGACTAAGGCGCACAATCCGACCGGCGTTCATTGAAACCGGCTGGGATCGCGATTGGCGCTTGATTCGACTTCATTAGCCAGCACTTCGTTCTCACATGTTTAAAAAGGTGGTCAGGAGCATTGGATTCATATGCAGGTGAAATTCGGATGTTTGCAGGCAGCTTCGCACCCAAGGGCTGGGCGCTTTGTAACGGTTAGTTACTTCCAATTTCTCAAAACACAACTCTATATATTCCATTCTGGGTATTACTTATGGAGGAGATGGGAAAACCACGTTTGCTTTGCCCGACCTGCGCGGTAAAGCACCGATTCATCAAGGACAGGGCCCCGGTTTAACTAAACGCACTCTCGGGGAAACGGCAGGGACGGAGCATGTAACATTGTTGTCTTCGGAAATACCGAATCATAACCATACCGTTGCTTCTGTGTCTATCCCCGGTGTGACTTCTCCAGGCGGGTCGATTTGGGCCAATACAGCAGGCAGAGGAACACCGAACATGTATAATACACAGCCGAATACGCAGATGAATCCGGCGGCTGTGGGATTAACCGGCGGAAGTCATTCGCATAACAATATGCAGCCTTATGTTGGGGTATCCTATATTATTAGTTTGTACGGCGTATTCCCTCTTCATCAGTAAAGGTATACCCCCTGCTTTGCGCAAGCGGCAGCTCTTGTTGCCGGGTGTAACACTAGAGGCGCTTCGTGCAGATCCCGGCACGCGGTGTTTGGGCGCAGGACCGCTGTCAATCAGCTGCAGGGGCGGCCATTCCGCAGGGGGAAGCCGTATGTATAACTATCAAGGTCTGGCCTTCATATAGCAAAAGAAGAAGCTTCCGTTTCCATCTCGACGATGGTTGCGGAAGCTTCTTGTTATGAATCCGGGATTTGTCTCTAATGAAGCAAACCATGGTAGAATGGTTCCTGCGGGTCCCGAGTCCCTATCCTGCCGGTCTCAAAAGAGCCGTTCTACATGGCGAGAACCTTGTCCACGGTATTCAACAGGGTTGTCGCTTCAATCGGTTTAACCAAATATGATTTGGCGCCCTGCTTGATCTCACATTCCGCACCCTGAGGATAAGCCAGCGAGTGGAATGTTGCAGTGAAAAAATAAGCTCAACGAGCTGTAGCGA